>DASVST010000294.1:0-4795 GCA_036387965.1 Segetibacter sp.
AGAAGGGATTGTGACTAATTGCTCAGAAGGTTCCGTAATACCTAATTGAAGTGCCGCAGTCTCGTTGAGTAATACAGATGCAGAATCAGAAGGCGATGGGTTAAAGTTTCTTCCCTTTATAAGCTGAACCTGAAAGGCAGACAAAAAACGGTCGTCTGCTCCAATAAAATACATGTCGTTTCCTCCTGTGCTTTTATCTGCAGTTGTAACTTTCACCTTTGGTAAAACCTTCCATTCTCCCGGTACTCGTGATGTTACCGTTACATCTTTTACAGAGGCCAGTTTGCCATATTCCTGCTTAATTGTTTCTGCACCACGCCGTACAGCGCCGCTATTTATATCAACAATTACTAACTGTTCTTTATTAAAGCCAAGGTTTTTTGTGTTGATGTATTTCAGTTGCATGTAAACAACTATTGTAGCAACGATCATTACAATAGACAATGTGAACTGAAATACCACTAAAGCTTTTCGAATAGATAGACTGTTCTTCCCTGTTTCAAGTTTCGTTTTGAGTAATGCGATTGGTTTTAATCGTGATTGAAAAAAAGCAGGATAAATACCTGAAAGCAGTGTTACTAACAGGATTATAAAAGCAAGACTTATCCAAATTCGATAATCCGTTTCAACACCTAACGAAAGCTCTTTTTCAACGAATGTATTAAAGGAGGGCAACAGCAGTTTGACAGAAATAAAAGCAATACCAAAGGAAATAAGTGTTACAAGAAATGCTTCTGATAAAAATTGACTTACGAGTTGCTTTTTAAACGCCCCCGCTACTTTTCTTACTGCTATTTCTTTTGCCCTGTTGGAAAACCGGGCTGTAGTAAGATTGATATAATTGATGCAGGCAATCACTAAAACAAAAAGTGCTAAGATGGAAAACACGTAGATATAAGTTATGTTTCCTCCCCCGAAGTTTCCTTCAATTCCTTCTGAATAAAAGTGTATATCTTTTAAAGATTGTAAATAAAAATTGCTTTTTCCAGGCTTTGAAGCTTCGCGATGTGACGCTACTAATTGATTTAATTTGGCTGTAGCATTATTAAGATTCGTGCCTTCTTTTAATAAATAATATGTAACAAAATTGTTAGAGCTCCAATCTTTATTCATGCTTTCAAAAAAAGCAGGGGATAGGCTTGATTCTGAAAACAAAACATTGAATTGAATATGTGAGTTAACAGGAATATCCTGCATTACTCCTGTTATTTTGTAGGGCAGGCTATCACCTTCCATACTTAGTGATTGGCCCAGTACAGATGTTGAGCCAAAAAACTTCTTGGCAGTTTCTTCAGTTACTATTACTGAACGTGGATCTTTTAAAGCAGTTAACCTGTCGCCTTCCAATAACTTAAAATCGAATACTTGCAAGAATGGGGCATCTGCAACATAGAAAGATTCATAAAACACATTTGTGTTTACCTCGTTTGCAATATTGACTCTTCCAAGCATACCAAACCGGGTTGTCATCTCCAGTTCAGGTAGAACTGATTTTGCCTGCGCAGAAACATTGTAAGCAACTGAGGCAACTTTAGATTCCTTTCCCTCTGCTGATGTTTTTTGTTCGATTACACGGTATATATTATCAGCATGTTTATGAAAGCGATCAGCCGTAAGTTCATCAAAAATATAGAGTGCTATGAGAATGAAGGAAGTTAATCCTATAGCAAGTCCAAAAATGTTTATGAAAGAATACACTTTATTCTTCCTGATATTTCTGAAGGCAAGTTTTAGATAGTTGTTTACCATGTTTTATTTTTTGCACCTAAGCTTAATGCATAATGATTAAGTGGTTTATTTGTTCTTCATGTATATTGCCACTACTCTGTTCTTAAACTGCTTACCGGATTCGCAATAGCAGCTTTAATTGCCTGGAAACTGATAGTAATGATTGCAATTACAACTGCAATGATTGCAGCTAAAGCAAAAATCCACCAGCTAATATTTATTCGATAAGGAAAATCCTGCAGCCATTCATTCATAAAATAGGCGGCTAGTGGGGATGCAATAAGCAGAGCTACAAACACGAGCTTTATGAAATCTTTCGACAGGTGAAAAACAATGCCTTTTACACTGGCACCTAATACCTTTCTTATTCCTACTTCTTTTCTCCTCCTCTCTGCTGCATAAGCTGCCAGTCCAAATAAGCCAAGACAACCAACAAAAATCGTGATAGCAGTAAAGATTGTAAGCAGTGACCTTAATTTGTCATCTGCCTTATACATTTTTGCATAACTCTCGTCAAGAAAATTGTATTCGATCGGGAAATCAGAAGTAAAGCGACTCCACGTATTTTTTACATGTGCAAGAGTATTCTCCAGCCCTGCTGTTTTTACTTTTACTGCCACTTTTGAATAGGCCATAGGATAGATTTGTAGTATTGCAGGCTCCACTTTATCGTATAAACTTTTAAAATGGAAGTCTTTAACAACACCAACAACTTGTGCCTTTTTTAGAGAATCCTGCTTTGCCCATGTAGGCCAATTCAGTGTTTGCCCTACAGCTTTTTCAGGTGACGCGAAGCCTAAATCTTTAGCTGCAGTTTCATTAATGATGAACGCGGCATCTTTGTCTGTTTTTATTTCTTTTGAAAAATCTCTGCCCGCTATTAGTTGAAGTCCTAGCGTTTTAATATAATCTTCATCCACCATCATCAGTGTAGCTTTTACAGGTGCTTGTGAAGGTCTTTCCTGCACGGTTATCAGCCCATCTCCAAAAATATCTCCCGGAAAACCATACCCGACAGATACAGAAGAAACACCCGGAGACTCTGCTATTTCGTTTTTGAAGCTTTCGTAATTTTTCTTTACATCTCCCCTCATGGGGAAGAACATTAATTGTTCTTTATTAAAACCAAGGTCTTTATTGTGCAAGTAATTTACCTGCCTTATAACTACTATTGCGCTAATTATTAATAATACTGATAATGAAAATTGAATAACAACAAGCCCGTGCCTAAGCCATGGTATTTTACCAGGAGTAGCATCACTAATAAAAGCTCCTTTAAGCACCTTTACAGGCTGGAAGCTGGATAATACCAGAGCTGGATAAAAACCTGCTAGTATGCCTACAACAAGGGTTAATCCAACAAGTGATAAAGCTATAACAGGATTAGTAAACAGGTTAAAGCTGATATGCTTTTCGGTAAATTGATTTAATGATGGAAGAACTAAATAAGTAACAGCAACAGATATACAAATACTAATAAAAGCAAACAATACAGTTTCGCCAATAAACTGAAGTATCAACTGTTTTCTACCTGCACCAATTGTTTTTCTTACGCCAACTTCTTTCGCCCTTTGTAAAGATTTAGCAGTAGCAAGATTTATAAAGTTGAAGCAGGCGATCAACAAAATAAAAATTGCAATAATGGTAAGACCTTTTACATAAGTAATATTACCCCTCAGCGAAAAATCGTACTTGAAGTCTGAGGAATATAAATGGATTTTATTTAAAGACTGGAAGAAGGGCTTATAGCTTGCCCCTTCTCCTTTTAAAAAGGGCTTTACATATTCCTGGAACTTTGCCTGTAATGCATCTGCATCCGCTCCTTTTCTTAATTTTATATAATTGTTCAAACCATACCACTCCCAGCTTTCCATTGTTTTACCGGAGATGCCCGTAACAGCCATCGGAATTATGTAGTTAACCGGTAAATGAAATTTAGGATTATTATAAAACACCGCTTTTACCTGGAGCGGCTCCTTGCTAAATACAACCTGTTTTCCTATCGGATTTTTGTTTCCAAAATATCTTATTGCCATTTCCTCAGATATAACAATTGAAGTAGGTTCATTAAGTGCGCCTTTGGAAGAGCCATATTTCATTTGTAATGGAAAAAATTCAAAGAATGCGGGATCGGTAAATATCCCACGCTCCTCATACAACTTTTTACCTCCCGCTTCAACAAGTTCCTTAGATTGATGACTTAGCATTCTTAATGTTTTCTCTACTTCAGGAAACTGCTGTTGCAAAGCCGTGGTAAACATTGGAGGTGTGGTAGCAATCTTACTTGCTCCTTCAGGAGTGGTTATTTCGTAGTAAATACGATGAACACGATCTCCGTCCGGGATAAATTTATCAAACTGCTTTTCATCAGCAACAAATAAACCTATAAGCAAACAGGCTGTTAGTCCTAATGATAAACCTGCAATATTTATAAAGGAAAAGCCTTTATGTCTTGCCATGTTTCTAATTGCGACTTTAAAAAAATTCTTTATCATAGATTTGTTTTATTCAGATCGTAAACTCTTTGCAGGGTTTGCAATAGCAGCTTTAATAGCCTGGAAACTGATGGTAAAAAATGCAATCAGAACAGCAAGTGAACCTGCCAAAGGAAATATCCACCACTGTATGTCTACGCGATAGGCAAAATCCCGTAGCCAATTGTTCATGGCATACCATCCAATGGGAACAGCAATGATCAATGAAACCATAACCAGCTTTAGGAAGTCTTTAGAGAGTAAGCCAACAACATTTGCTACTGACGCACCTAATACTTTCCGAATACCTATCTCTTTTATTCTTTGCTGTGCAGCAAAGGTTGCGAGGCCTAACAAGCCAAGGCAGGCGATAATTATTCCTAATATTACAAGGCTAACAAACACCTTTTGAAACCTACTTTCAGATTGATATAGTTTTGCAAACCGTTCGTCTAAGAAGGTATATTCAAATGCCCTTTCAGAAGAAAATATCCTCCATTTATTTTCTACTTGTGCTAATACAGATGGTATATTTTGCCCAGATAATTTAATAAGTATATTATTATCGGCTTGTGGGCTAACGATAAATCCAA
>DASVST010000295.1:0-2640 GCA_036387965.1 Segetibacter sp.
TATAATATCTTTTTCGTACAAGCTCTCGAGTACAGATTTATTCGTGTCCTGTATACTTTCCACAACTTCGCCTGCATTTGCTGTAAGATTTTTCTTGCGAATGTGCTCAATTGCGGTATTAACGAAGATTCGGCGAACCCATCCGTCAAAAGAACCTTCGCCACGAAATCGGTGTAAGTTATTGTACAATTTAACGAATCCTTCCTGCAAAATGTCCTCTGCATCCATTTGGTGTCTGGCGTACCTTAAACATATAGCAAACATTTTAGGAGAATACATCTCATAAAGTTCTCGTTGACTTTTTCTGTCTCCCCCGATGCAATTTTCTATTAAACGATTTTCTGTTAGCGTAAAGGTTATATTCATAGTCAGATATTTGTCTTTTCTTAACAAACGATATTAGTGCCAAAATATAGTTTGCTGGTTTTCAGTGCTTTGATTCTCGTCCTTTCTCAAATATTTCCTATGCAAGGAACTTGTTTCCCAAAATTGGAAAATGTTTATTATTGGAAAGTATAAAGACGAGCAATGCACACTAAAGCATCTTTATCCCTAGACCCGGCGCATTGCTAACTCTCACTCTGCCATAATCAAACTCTAACCCTGTCGCTAAATCTTCCTTAAGTAATAGTGGACCATCAAGGTCAACAAAATCAAGTTGTGGAAGAAAATGAGCTATCGCAGCCGAACCAATTGAACATTCATTCATACTTCCCATCATAATTTTCATGCCATTGGCTCTGCCTGCTTTTATCATACGTAAAGCAGGTGTTATTCCACTGCATTTTGTAAGCTTTATATTGATTCCATGAAAGTGATTGCGACATTTCTCTACATCTTGCTCGAAGACACAACTCTCATCTGCAAATAATGGAAGTGGTGATTTTTCGAATAGTATGGCCATTCCCTCCCAGTTATCCTTATGCAGTGGCTGTTCAATCATCTCAACACCGAGGTTAGCCAAAATGGGTATCTTTTGTAAAGCTTCTTCAGTTGTCCAGCCGGAATTTGCGTCCACCCGCAACACAGCATCGGTATGTTTTCGTAATGCTTCAACTATGGCAATATCCTCAGGAGTACCAAGCTTTATTTTATAAATTGGCCACGGCTTCTCCTTCATCTTGTCTACCATTTTTTCTATGGTATCAATACCTATGGTGTAATCCGTTTGAGGAGTTTTATCATATGTTGTGTTCCATATTTTATAAAGCGGCTGACCTTTCATTTTGCCCCACAAGTCCCAACCAGCAATATCTAAAGCGCAAACAAGAAAAGGATTATCAGGAAAAAGGTGATGCAAATAATGCCAGTATCGTTCGGGATCAGTAAATGCAAACTTTTCAACAAAAGTTTTCTTCTTCTCAAGATCGGCAATCATCTTCTCTACCGTTATATCATAATAGGTAATTGCCGGCGCTTCACCATAACCGGTGTAAGGACCCATTTTTAGCTGAACAATTAAAGAAGGTTGATGCGTTTTTGTTCCCCTTGATATTGTGAATGGATGAGTGAAGGGAAGGTTGGAAAACTTGTAAGAAACTATCATATCTCGATTGAATGAATGATCTTAAAGAAAAGACCTATCCGGTACATTTGAAGTACTTGCATGAAAAAATAGAGTATACACAAACTTGAAAGTAAACACCATATCCATTTGATCTTATAGAATCTCCTCACTGACACAAGCAGATAAAAAAGCATTACCGGAATAATGATGCTAAGAGCAATGATCTCGTATTGATCAATCGAAATGGTAGACCATCTTTTAAAGGGAAATTCAACAACTAAACCGAAAAACATAAAAAAAAGGAGGAGAAACGAAAAAAAGTGAGTCGCGAACACTAAATGCAAGGTGAAGTGTTTCTTCTTCCTAAAAAAGAGCAGGGAACAACCTAACGCTATGAAAGGAATAAATAAAAAAATGAAAGCTTTTGATTGCCCCACAATTTTTTGATTGAATAGCACAGTAATTTTTTCAACATCAGCGTGATTGCCAAACTTACTATTGAAGGTTTCTAATGTTCCTATGCGTACATAATTACCAAGCGTGAGATAATTATTTAGCGGTACAGTGAAAACATTAAACCCTCCGAAAAAAAAGAAAAATAAAAGGTTACTGATGACGAACAACTGCATCGGCTTCATGTAAGGAACCCTTTCGCCTCGTTCGAAAGCTGACGTTAAAGCTCCCGGCTTGAAGAATAAAAGTTTGATGCTTCTGAAGAACTTATTATCGAAATGTGTAAAGCCTTCAATACTTTCTTCAATATAGTGCTTCAACGACAGATCGTTAGCAACCCTTTTCTTTTCACCACAAGCAGAACAAAATCTACCTACGATGTCTTGACCACATGAGGGACATTTATAATTTTCTTGAACGTTCATAAGGAGTTAGGATCATTAAAGTTACTTAACCTCTCCCGCTACTATAAATATATTGCTTCAGCTCATCATTAAACTCTGTTGCATCTACAAGTTGTTCTAAGTTGATATGCATTCTATATTGCCAATAATGCTTTGGATCTGAGGGAACATTGATTCTTTCATCAGCAGGATTTTTTCGCCTTGTATCTTCAGACATTCCTAAAATATCCTGTATCTGAAAAACGCTCCACATAGCTGGTGAATATAAATGCTGCA
>DASVST010000296.1:0-2688 GCA_036387965.1 Segetibacter sp.
AGAAATGGGGAAAAACGTTCATCGAGCACTTTTTAGGGAAATCGGCAAATGCAGAAAAATGTGAACTTCTGAATCCGCAAAGCCTCATCTTCAGGCATAACAAAAAAACAGGAGTGCTCGAAGTAAGTGCACGTGAGCAATTAAAGATCAGGAACAATGCTTTAGGTTATACGATCAACTATCAACTGGAGCGATTCGAATATAATTTCCCGAAGGGAATGGTTATTTACCTTGGCTATGCGCACTTCGATGATTTTGGCTCTGCCGGCAGAAGGACAGAACACTGGAAGAAAGTTAGGAGATTGGCGTACGAGGGTTCAGTGACTCATTTTATGCAATCATTCCACGATAACAAAGTTGTTCAAAATGGATTTAGCATGCGTCAGCTTATCCGCTTGAATAAACGCGATACATCAACGAGACCTATTTACAACCGCATACGGAACGGAGACTTTTCTGACATCGACACATCTAAGTTCTTCATACAATTTAGCAGGAGAGGCGGAATTTTTTCAGATTCATTTATAAACATTATCGGAAAGAAACAGCTGAGTGCTGACAGCATCAGGTTTAAAGATCCCTCCACAAACCATACTTTAATGTTTTTTAAAGCTGATGTGCAGGTTATATATCGGAAGGAAAAGGAAGGTAGCGACTTTCTAAAGTCACACGCACTTCTTCGAAAGCCTGGCCCCCAAACTTCAATATTTTATTTCAGAGGCAACACGCCGATTGTGGTGATGCAAAATGGAATGTACTTTCAGCCTTTAGATATTATGGCCGAAGGCTATTGGGCATTCGAAAAGTTAGCAGAACTGCTTCCATCCGACTATGGAATAAATGATTGATACCAAGCAAAAAAATTAAATCCAGCAAGCATGAAATCTTTCATCGCACTCCTCACATCTTTTCTTGTTTTAACAGCAACACATGCACAAAACGGAAAGGAGTCGGTTAAGATAACAGATATGCTCAAAATAAAGACTGCAGCAAATATCACCTTAACTAAAGATGGCTCAAAAGCTGCATTCACGGTTACAGAGATAGTTCCGGATGAAGTGAATAAGCTGGACTATAAGTATCGTACACAAATATATACGGTGTCAACAGACGGAGTTTCGAAGCCTAAGCAATTAACTTCTGCAAAAGAAGGTGGCTCTCAGCCAGCGTGGAGTCCTGATGGAAAACAACTTGCATTTGTTCGTACCGTAGATGAAAAATTACAAATATTTCTATTGCCAATGGATGGGGGCGAACCGGTACAACTTACAAAGTATAAGTTAGGAGCATCAAATCCGAAATGGTCGCCAGATGGCAAACACATCTTATTTTCTGCTTCCCTTTCATTACAAAATTTTTTAAAAGATTCAACATTAAACCCGCGCTTAGATTTGCCACTTTGGCCAAATGAAAAACCAGGCTTTACTAAGAACCAAAATCTTGCTTCAAATATTGCAAAGCCAAATCCTGATGGAAGTACATCAGAAATAAGAGCATACCTGCAAAGCAATGAAACTGATAAGAAGGCAATCGTTTTAAACAAGCTCAATTTTCAAAGCGAAACAAATATTTCCGCTGATGTTAACTCAACTCAATTTCTTATAGTGAATGCTCTGCCCGGAGCTAATCCTATACCGGTAACAAAAGGATTCTATCGCTATAACAATGCAGACTTCACTCCCGATGGAAAACAATTGATCATTTCCGGCGATGTAGATTCATTAGAAAGCCCCGATCGCTCACTTGAGAACGAAATCTTTATCGCTGATGCTAATGGTAACAACTTGAAAATGATTTTGGGTGAGAAAGGTAAAAACTATAACAGCGCAGCGGTGTCAAACTCTGGTAAATGGCTGGCGTTCTTATACAACAACACATCTTTTGTAAACGTTCCTTCATTAGCGATAATGCCGTTAAATGGTTCTGCAAAAGATATGATCACCATCCCATTTGATAGAACTCCCAACAACCTGACATGGAGCAATGATGATAAGGAAATCTACTTTACCGCACAAAGCAACGGAGGCGTTCCTTTGTATAGGCTAAACATAAATTCAAAAAAAATAGAGCAACTATCGGACTTTAACAGCGGCATTTTAAGTTTCGATATGGTAAATAATAAGGTTGTGTTTTCCAGGACAGAAGTTGCAAATCCCTGCGAACTATTTGTTGCTGACATCTCCTTGAAAAATGCAAAGCAAGTAAGCAATTTGAACGATTGGGTAAAAAGTAGAAAGCTTTCTTTCCCCGATAAGAAAAGTTTCATCAACGACAAAGGAATGAGCGTTGAGTATTGGGTGATGAAGCCATCGAATTATGCAGCAGGAAAAAAATATCCTCTGCTTCTAAACATTCACGGAGGACCTTCTGCTATGTGGGGTCCGGGTGAGTTAAGCATGTGGCACGAGTTCCAGTACTTTGCCAGCAAAGGCTATGGGGTAGTTTATGGTAATCCACGTGGTTCTGGTGGTTATGGTTTAGAATTTCTAAGAGGGAACGTGAACGATTGGGGCGCCGGACCTTCAAGTGATGTACTTACTGCTTTGGAAAAAACAGTGGCTGAAGGTTGGACTGATACTTCGAAGCTTGTTGTAAGTGGCGGCTCATATGCGGGTTATCTTGTTGCATGGATCATAAGCCATGATAAGCGCTTTGCCGCAGCATGCTCACAGCGTGGTGTTTATGATC
>DASVST010000297.1:0-7654 GCA_036387965.1 Segetibacter sp.
TTGCTGGAGGATGATGGGTTGTTGATTGATTAGGTGCAGATTTAAAGTGAAGACTTGGCTTCGACCAACTGGCGCAAACACCGTCAACAACGTCGCAAAATTCCGGTCAAACTTTTGATTGATGAATAACTTTGAATAGCAAAAACCAACATCATGAACACAAAGAATATATGGGCAAACCTGGCAGTAAGTGACCTGGAACGAACCACTAAATTTTACTCCGAATTGGGCTTCAAGCCAAATGGCTCTTCAAAACAACTTACCAGCTTTTCGATTGGCGAACACAATTTTGTAGTGCACTTTTTTACTAAAGACAAACTTAGAGCTGAAATAAAAGGTGAACTCGCAGACTTAATCCAGGGAAATGAAATCATATTCACTCTTTCTGCCAGCAGTAGAGAGGAGGTTGACCTAAGTGCAAAGGAGGTACAAAAAGCAGGAGGAACACTTGTAACATTTCCCGGCGAATTTGGAGAGGAATATTACGGTTTTGTTTTCGCCGACCCGGATGGTCACCGTTTCAATGTATTTTACATGGAAGGTCTTTAATCCTACAAAACTTAATAGAAATTCGAATTAAATAATATGTTGCCAGATGAATGACTTACATGTACGTCATAAGCATGAATACAGGCAAGAAATAACTACTGTAAAAGTTTATCTAAAATTCCTCGCCTTCGGGAAAAACCTTTTCCTGAGCAGTTTCCACGATCACATGGATGACTTCGCCTATCTGCAGCTTCCCTTCTACCATAACCAATCGCGACTGCAAAATTTCTTTGCAGTATTTGTTGAATAGGGGGATTTCTCTAACGGAACAATAAAAGTTCTATCATTATTTAGATGAACAAACATGATTGAACTATTTATAAATTCAACAGCTTTAATCGAAGGAAACGAAAGTACATTACACAATACTCCATCCTTATACTTTCTCCGGATTGTTTCTACTTTCTGCAATCCTTATCGAGCAAACTGATGTTGATGAAATAATGGCTGCTTCTCATATTTATGATAATACTGCTAAGAGCCACTCTTATAATTGATAGCGGCTTTCTTTGATGTAAAGAAATGAGTCGTTTTACATCTTGCAATCTCGTTTGTTAATACCCAAGATTACTTTAAAAAAACTTCTACTCAACCATTCATGGATTGATGCTTAGCTTTTACCCCACAACTAATATCTTTAATTTTCCTTAAATCAATTAATCAATACTTTAGAAGATTAAACAACTGCTATGAAATTAAAATTACTTTCTCTTTTTGTTCTTTTTTTATCATTTAAATCGATTGCACAAAATACAGGTGCTTACTTTCTTTCACAACCTTCACTCACCCCAGACGGGCAAACTGTCGTTTTTAGTTTTGAAGGTGATATATGGAAGGCTAACATAAAAGATGGGCAGGCGCTTCGCTTAACTGCAATGCAGGGTTACGAGGGGAACGCAAAAGTTTCTCCTGATGGCAAGTGGATAGCTTTTACAGGAAGGCAATTTGGTAACGCAGACGTTTACCTGATGCCGGTTAATGGGGGCGAAATAAAACAGCTTACTTACTTCAGCGGTACTGATGATGTAAGCTCGTGGAGTTGGGATTCGAGAAGTATATATTTTACCAGTGGACGACTCAGTAGGTTGTCGTCGTATAAAGTAAACATTAACGGCGGAACGGCAACTCCTGTTTTTGCAAGGAACTATTTTTTAGATGATCATAATGTTTTTGAAAACCCGTCCACAGGTGAACTGTTTTTCAACGACACCTGGGAGAGCAGCAATCAACTTCAGCGTAAAGGATATAAAGGCCCTTATAATCCCGATATACAATCTTATAATCCTAAAACTAAAGCTTATAAAAGATATACAAACTGGCAGGGAAAAGATTTTGGAGCTACTTCAGATAAGAATGGTAATGTATATTTTATATCAGACGAAGCCAACGGGCAATACAACTTATACTCACTTCAAAATGAGAAGAAGGTTGGCTTGACAAACTTTCCTACATCAATAAAAAATGCAAATGTAAATGCTGCCGGTGGCAAGGTGGTTTTTGAAAAAGATTATCAATTATGGTTGTATGATGTTGCAGGAAAAAAATCTGAAAAATTGAACATTTCTCTTTTCAGAAATAATGTGCTGTTGAAGGAAAAGGACTTTGATGTAAAAGGTAAGATCACGGCATTTGATGTATCGCCTGATGGGAAAAAACTTGCATTCATTTCGAGAGGAGAATTATTTGTAAGTGATATAGAGGGCAAATTTATCCAGCCAATAAACAATCTTAATAGCGAAAGAATCAGCGAGGTTAAGTGGCTTGGTGATAATCGTACACTATTGTTCACGCAAACAGATGAAGGTTATAGAAATCTATATACCATCTCTGCTGATGGTAAAGGTTCTTTAAAGCAACTTACTAATGATAAAAAGAATAATCGTGCATTAGTTATTAATAATAAAAGAACTAAAGCAGCTTACTTAAGCGGACGTGATGAAGTTCGTTTAATCGACTTGAAATCCTTTGATAAAAAAACTATTGCTAAGGATGAAATTTGGGGTATGCAGAATAGCGATCCCGGCTTTTCACCCGATGATGAATATGTTGTTTATACTGCTTACCGAAACTTTGAACAGGATATTTTTGTTCATCATATTCAGCAAAATAAAACGATCAATATAACTAAAACCGGCATCTCAGAATTTGATCCAATATGGTCGCCCGATGGTCGTTATATTTATTTTACATCTTCCCGCTTAAAGCCATCATACCCAATGGGGGCGCAGGATCCGCACATGTATCGTTTGCCTTTACAAAAGTTCGACTCAACTTATTTTACTGACAAATATTCTGATCTTTTCAGGACTGATACAGGAAGAAAGAAGGAAAGGAACAACATTGTAACTACAATTGATGCAAACAGGATAATGGAAAGAATTGAACCTGTTGGTCCTTCGTTTAGCTCTCAATTTATAATATCTGTTTTACAGAAAGATGATAAGACAACTGTGCTTTACATAACTAACCAGGTTGAAGGCAAACCAGCTTTGTACAAAACAGAACTAAAGCCTTTTGAAGATGTAAAAACAGAGAAGATTGTTGGCGGAGATGGCGGCAGCGCAAGTGTTGTTGCTGTTGGTGACAAATATTATGCTTTGATGCGGGGCACAATACATAAACTTACCTTATCAGATAACAGTAATAAACTAGACCCGATAAACATTGGTTATACATTCAGAAGAAACCTAGCAGGAGAATTCAACCAAATATTTCAGGAGGGCTGGGCGCAATTGCAGGAGAATTATTATGATGAAAATTTTCATGGAATTGACTGGAACAAAACAAAGGCTTACTATCAAAAATTCCTTCCTTATCTAAACAATCGCAACGATCTGCGAATAGTGATGAATGATATGTTAGGCGAACTAAACTCATCGCATACAGGCTTTTCCTCGTCAGGCGAAGATGAAACAATACCGCTAACAAATGCAAGCATGGAAACAGGGATTATGTTTGATGAAGAAAATCCGTACAAAGTAAAATATGTTGTACCCGGAACGGCTTCTGATAAAATAAACGTAAATGTAAAAACAGGTGATGTATTAGTAAAAGTGAATGGTGTTACAACAGATGCTTCTATGGATAGGTATTACTATTTAACACGTCCGTCGCTGGATAAAGAAGTTACACTAACATTCAAAAGAAATGATCAGCTTGTTGATGTAAGGCTTCACCCGCAGCCAACAATGACGAATGAGTTATATAACGAGTGGATCGATAATAACCAGCAACGTGTAGATGAAAAAAGCAACAAACGTATTGCTTATGCTGTAATGAAAAACATGGGCACTCCAGAGCTCGAAAAGTTTATTGTTGATATGACAATGGAACTTATTGACAGGGACGGATTGATACTTGATCTTCGTTATAATACTGGTGGTAATGTTCACGATGCAGTATTGCAGTTCTTGTCGCAACGCTCCTACCTTAAGTGGAAATACAGGGAAGGCGGACTAACACCTCAACCTAACTTTGCACCAAGTGATAAGCCAATTGTGTTGCTGATAAATGAACAATCCTTAAGTGATGCAGAAATGACTGCACAAGGTTTTAAAGAATTAAAATTGGGAAAGATCATTGGAAATGAAACTTACCGCTGGATAATATTTACAAGTGGTGCAGGCATGGTAGATGGGTCAGCAGTTCGTTTACCTTCATGGGGTTGTTATACTCTGGATGGCAAGAATTTAGAACAAACAGGTGTTGCACCAGACATAAAGATAATCAATACATTCCAGGATAAAATTGCAGGAAAAGATCCGCAATTAGATCGTGCAATTGAAGAAGTGATGAAAGGAATGAAAAAGTAGCTTATTCAAGCTCTTGACTGAACTCCTCACCTGTGAGCTAACAAGCCTAACAGTATCTCTGTCGGGCTTGTTAGCTTTATAACACAGAAGTTGGTATTTATTACACCTCTTGCCTTAGTATTTCAAGTGGGGGTTTGGTTAAGAGTCCACGGCTATTAACCAGTCCTATTATCATAGTGATTAGAGGTACGCTAAAGAAGATAACGATGACGTAAATCCATTGAGGACTAAACTCTGTTTTAAAAGAATATTTTGCTAACGCCCAGCTTCCACCGAGAGCTAAAAGAATACCTGTAGCAGCTGCAATTGCTCCCAGGAAGAAATATTCTAATGCTGAGATTGCAAATATTTGTTTTCTGCTTGCACCGAGTGTTCTCAATAAAACACTTTCCTGCAAGCGCTGGTATTTGCTAATTAACACAGAAGCGATCAGTACAACAAGTCCTGTAATAATGCTAAAGCCTGCCATAAACTTTATCACAAATCCAATCTTATTAAATATATCATCAAGCACACTTAACACAAGACCAAGATCAATAATAGAAACATTTGGAAACCTTTGTACGATTACTCTCTGAAAATTTGCAGCAGCTTTCTGGGTAGGCACATGTGTGAGTAACACATGAAACTGCGGTGCTTCTTCCAGTACACCTTTAGGAAAAACAACAAGAAAATTTGTTTGAATCCCACTCCAGTTTACCTCTCTAAAACTACCTACTAATGTTTGAGC
Organism: Segetibacter sp.; assembly: GCA_036387965.1. GTDB lineage: Bacteria > Bacteroidota > Bacteroidia > Chitinophagales > Chitinophagaceae > Segetibacter. Next base: position 5,092 of record DASVST010000297.1, read on the forward strand.
CATAAAGCCTTGAATATTGAACACCATAGTATCACCTAACTTGATTTTATTACGTCTTGCAAATTCCTGTTCAAGAGAAATATATACATTGCCATTCGCATCGGGCACACCCCTCCATAGGCCTTTAGTTATTTTTTCTGATGGAGTTAATGTATCTCTGAATGTAACACGGTACTCCCTGCTAAAAATGGTTCTATTTACAGGCTTTGATGAGTCTTTAAAATACCGGCGTGCACTTTGCTCGAAAGTTTCATCTGCCCTCCTATCATTCCATTTCTCAAGCCTCATGTTCACAATGGGCACCATTTCCGTCTTTGTAAGACCATGCTGTTTTGATATGTTTTTGATCTCCTCTTTCTGGCTGGTTTGTATATCGAACAAAACAATATTGGGCTGATTTGCACTCGTTGATAACGTAACTCTGTTTAACAGTATAGCTTGAATGAAAAGTAAGGTGCAGATAAAAGCCGTACCTAAGCCTATTGATACAACAAGAATTACCGTTTGGTTATTTGGCCTGAAAAGATTTGCTAACCCTTGCCGCCAAACATAGCTTAACGATGAAGGAAAAAAACGGCGCACCAGCCACATCATAAGTGATGCTATACCGATGAGGACAAGAAAAGCAACGAGAATACTTGCTGTAAAAATGGTCGCTTCTTTCAAATCCTTCATCTGTAAAAAGGTGAAGCAAAAGATAAAAAGAACGATAAGTAAATAGACCATCCACTTCAATGGATCCCTTACGAGCTTTGTTGGTTCGAATGAAATACGTAAAGCATTGAGAGGAGAGATTTTTCTGACAGAAATCAACGGCAACAAAGCAAAGAGTATAGAGATAATTATACCAAGAGCTAAGCCTTGTAGGATTGCAGACCATGATAGAGTGGTAGTTATTTCAATGGGAAGAAAATCTTTGATAATAAGGGGGAAGAACTGCTGTATGATTACACCAAGAACTACTCCTATTAGGGATCCGATTACGCCAATACTGGTTATTTGGATTAAGAAGATAATAAACGCCTGTGAGGCTTGCAGACCCAGGCATCGTAGAATAGCTATCGCGTTAATCTTTTCTTTCACATAGATATGAATAGCACTTGCAACACCTATACAACCAAGTAACAATGCGATAAAACCAACAAGCGATAGAAACTGGGTCATGTCGCTAAACGATCTTCCGGTATCTTCCTTTTGCGTTTCAACTGATTCATAATTTACATCTTCAGCATCCAATCTCGGCCCAATTAATTTTACAACTTCTTTTATATCTGCAGGCTTATCATACTTAAAGTAATAACGAAAATTGATTCTACTCCCCTTTTGCGACAAACCCGTTTTCTCTAAATATTGAAAAGGAATAAAAACAGCAGGTGAAACGGATGCTGTTAAACCTGTTTGTCCCGGAGCTTTAAGTAAAGAACCAGCAATTGCAAATACTACTTCCCCGACTTTTATTGAGTCACCAACCTGTGCTCCAAACTGCATCATGATCGATTGGTCAACTAATGCCTGTTGTTGGGATCTAAAGATTTTACCAGCTTCAGAAGGTGTAGTTTCAAGTTTTCCGTAATAAGGAAATTCACCCTGCAGTGCTCTAATCTGAACTAAACGTGATCCTCCGTTTTTTATAAAGTAAACCATGGAGGCAAAGCTTCGTTCTTCAGATCTTCTGTCCCCTAAAGAATCTATCATCCCTTCCATTGATGTACTTAGTGGACGGGAGGTTGAAAGCTGTAAATCAGCGCCAAGAATTTCCGCTGCCTGTTTGTCAATATTTTCTTTAAGATTATCGCCTAATGAATAGATGGCAACCAAGACAGCAATACCAAGGATTATCGAAGAAATAAATAAAAATAATCTTGATTTATTTCTACGGCTATCACGCCACGCCATAAGCATTAGCCATGAGAAATTTAGTCCTTTCTTAGGTTCTGCTTCATCATTTCGTGTAGATGTGTTCATCAATTAATTATTTTGATTGCCAGTTGTAATCTGCAATTCATCTGAGCCAACGGTCGGCTCATCAGAGATAATTTTACCTCCTTTGATCCGTACAATACGTTGTGTTTTTGATGCCAGTTCCAGGTCGTGAGTTACTAAAATTAAAGTAGTACCGGCTTCCCTGTTTAGATCAAATATTAGATTTACTACGGTGTCACTGGTGTCTGCATCAAGGTTGCCTGTAGGCTCGTCAGCAAACAAAATCTGCGGTCTGTTTGAGAATGCTCGTGCTAGCGAAACACGTTGCTGCTCACCCCCGCTTAGTTGTGTTGGATAGTGATGACTCCTATCAGCAAGACCAACTTTTTTCAACAGCTCCATTGACCTGATCCTGATGTTCTTTTCACCACGTAGTTCCAACGGCACCATAACATTTTCGATGGCGGTTAACGTTGGCATTAATTGAAAATTTTGGAAAATAAAACCTACATACTTATTTCGCACCGCTGCAAGTTGATCTTCATTAAGTTTGTTTAAAAGCGTCTCGTGCAACTCCACAGTGCCTGTTGAGGATCTATCCAGTCCTGCACATAACCCAAGCAAAGTAGTTTTGCCACTA
>DASVST010000298.1:0-1883 GCA_036387965.1 Segetibacter sp.
TTCTAAAGCACTTTCCTGGTTATCGACTTTTTCCAATGGAGTACAGTAAAACCCTTGTTTCAAATATTGATGTAGAAGGGCTTATTTATCCAAGGATAGAACTATATCAACTATTGTTCTCGTTGTACATGGATATGTTATTATAAAAACTTCTACCTACTGCCATAACACAAGTAGAAGCGAAATCAAAGTGAGCTTACCGTGTTCAATTTTTATAGCTCTCAAAAAAACTACTGCTGAACGAATAGTCTTTGGCATCGTAAATAGGGAGTTGCCCTAATTAAGAAAAAATAAATAGCAATTGAATAAGTACGTTCTTATTGCGCAACGCGTTGATATAGATGATGTATTGCGATGAAGTGCTTATGAAGTTGTGGCATTTTAAAAACGTCAGATTCAATTAACCACAAAAGCTAAATAATGATTTATAGTTGAATGCTTAACGTCCAGCCACAATTTTATAAACACACTATTAGCTGCCATATTACCTTCTAAACGTGTATGTATATTCGGCAATAATCTTGGCGTCACTTAAAGTATCAAATCCTTCTGGAAATTTTTCTCTTTTGCTTTTCAATAAACCTTCATTGTCATAGGTAAAGTAGCGGGACACAACGGCATCACTGACAATGCTTATTAAGTTGCCAAAACTATCATATGAATACTCAACGTTTCCCTTATTTGTAGCAATATCACCGTTTGTTATTCTCTCCACAACCTTTTGTATTTTTTCCCCTACAAATGTTATTGTCCTGTCCGACATCCATTGTTCAATTTTATCGGAGGAGTCGTTGTAAATTCTATCAGTCACATGCACCAAGTTACCTGCTTCATCGTATTCATTATCAATAATTCTTTTGCTAAGGGTAATGTGTCCATTGTTGTAGGGATGAACAGTTCTAATTATGTCACCTTTCTTGTTATAGAAATGTTCAGTAGTTAGTGGTGAATAGGACGAACTCTCTTTTATAACTTTATTCTTGTTATACTCTCTTTTAACAACAAAGGTATCAGCCCTATAATCTTTCTCGGGAAGTGTAATTCTTTGGGTCAAATCTCCATACTTACTGAACTTGAATAGAAACCTTGATCGCTCAACTCCGTTGCTGTTGAGGATGCTTTGCTTTTGTAAAAAACCATTTTTATCAAAGTAGAAAATAGTAGTTGATAGTTTATTAGTGTCCATGTAACTCGTTTTAGTTACAGTTCTTATCCTATGTTTCCTGATGTAATCCTTACTGTATGTGCCTTCAAAAAAAGCATATTCATCGTTTGTTTGTCCAAATGAACAGACGGTGGTAAGTAAAAATGATATGGGTATTAGGGTTTTCAAAATATGGCAGCTAACTTTTTATTTGCTGCGGTAAAAGTACTTAGTAGTTGAAGATTCATCCTATTCTGAACCATATTTTCCAGGCTGCAAATCATTGAGATCACGGCCCGTGAGAACAAAAAAGCCTCAAGCATTTGAGGCTTTTTTGTTTGCTACCGGTTTCACCAACTAGATTTCCGCATTTTTTAAAATTCTTCTTCAACTAAATGTAAGACAGGTGGCGGCGAGTTTAACACGCCTTCCTTATCACCAAAAATTTCTCGTTATTACATATGGGAGGAACGAATGCTAATTATTTACAGCACGACTTTTTGCCTTCGAAAAAGCCTTTGTCAAATGGCGGGTACGAGGCTGCGTTTCTATACTCAAGGATGTCTTTTTTCTGCTCATCAAATAGCTGACAACTCCAAATAGCACGGTTATAAAAAGTAATAGCTTTTTCATTTTTATTTTTCTGGATTAATTAAAAAAACTATGCCTTGTAACCCCCTGAAGAAACCTGCTCTTCCTAGTATATACCCGCTACTTTCCCTGTTACCTTTGCGGGCAT
>DASVST010000299.1:0-2064 GCA_036387965.1 Segetibacter sp.
AAAATTTGAATTGTGTCTGCATTCTCCTCCATTTGATTTTTTGTTCCGCTTTTATCTTTTGCCTTTTTAATTATTACTGATGATACTATTTGTCTAAAGTGACGCACAACGTTAAAGTGTTTATGAAGTTGTGGCAGTTGAAAAACGTCAGTTTCAATTAACCACAAAAGCAAAATAGTGATTTAAAGTTGAATGCTTAACGTCCAGCCACAATTTTATAAACACACTGTGCTTGTTGCACAACTCACATCTGTTAATAAAGATAGCTTGTACAGAGTAACATTGATTCATAGATTCGAATCATGCAAGGCAGAAAGCAACACACAGAAAAACTCTTCCTCTCTTTCCAGTTAAGTGATCGTGTTCCGGCAGATAATTTTTATAGAAGGCTTAAAGATATACTCGATCTTAAATGGCTGTATAAGCAAACTGCACAGTATTATGGGCGCGAAGGAAACGAGAGCATAGATCCAACAGTGTTCTTCAAGCTTATGCTTATCGGCTACTTAGAAAATCTTGGCAGTGACAGACGCATCATCAACACAGTAAGCATGCGTATGGACATGCTCTTCTTTATTGGGTACGATATTGATGAACCGCTTCCATGGCACTCCACGTTAAGCCGTACACGCCAGTTGTATGGAGGTGATGTATTTAAAGAACTCTTTAAACAAGTACTAAAGCGATGTATTGATAAAGGTATGGTTGCAGGCAAACGCCAAGCTATAGACAGCGTGTTTGTAAAAGCAAATGCAAGCATGGATAGTCTTGTAGAAAAAGAAGTGCTGCAAGATGCAGACACTTATACAGACCAGTTAAAACAAGACGATGAAGATGATAACAACACCAGCAATACAGGTGGCAACAACACAACTCATAACAACACCGTATCATCAGCACAAAACAAAAGAGTACAACAACATCATGCATGGAAAGAGAAAGCTTACAAAGGCATGCCTGGTGCAAGAGTGAATAAGAAAGACGTTGAGAAAGGTGATGAGAAATACGAACGTCGCTATCTAAGCAATCATACTCACTTTAGCACTACAGATGCAGATGCAAGAGTAAGCGTAAAGCCAGGTAAACCACGTCAACTAAATTATCTCGGGCAGGTAAGCACTGATACAGCTCATCATGTAATCACAAATATTGAAGCCCATCATGCAGATAAAAAGGACAGCCAATGTCTTGCGACTGTTCTAACTAATACTATTAACAATTTGCATTGCCAGGGCTTAGTGGTAGAAGAGATTTTAGCAGATACAGGATATAGCAGTGGCGAGGCTTTAAAGGCATTAGATGAAGAAAACATTGTTGGTTATATTCCAAACTTTGGTCAGTACAAACCAACCAGAGAAGGCTTTATTTACGACAAAGAACACGACCGTTATACTTGCACTAAAGGAAAACACCTTCTATTTAAAAAGATAAAAACATCGCCGCTTGGCTATGTGATGAGGCATTACAGAAGCAGTGCAAAGGATTGTAAAAACTGTGTTTTGAAAACAACATGTATAGGCAAAAGCAACGAAAAGAAAATAGATGAAACCATAGACAAGCCTTTATACGATAAGATGCATGCAAGGCTTCAAACGCCAAAAGCAAAACGAATGAAGAAGCTGCGAAGCTCAACAGTAGAGCCTGTCATAGGCACCCTCGTAAACTTTCTTGCTATGAAACGAGTAAACACAAGAGGACTACAACACGCCAACAAATGCATGCTCATGGCAGCAATAGCTTACAACCTCAAAAAGCTGCTGAAGTTCTCAGTTAACAAATCCAACACTATAGTAAAAGCAATGCACATAAAGGCCGAAAAAAGCCTTTGTTTGCCTCGTTTGGCATTACAGACATATATAGGTGATTATACGTCTGCAGAGTAGAGATAAAATGCTACTTGTATTAAGCACTATATGCGATCAGGGAACTAGCAATTGCTTGGATAGATGCTTTAAGAGAGTTGTGCATCAGCCACCACTGTTGTACTAAACCTTCGGTAGTTTGTAAGCTTCTTCAGGATTAAAGAGGCTTTGTATATTCTGGATTAAAAATCCTTCTTTATGC
>DASVST010000300.1:0-1890 GCA_036387965.1 Segetibacter sp.
AATCAGTTAACTGCGTTCTTATCGCTCTTATATCTTTTATTGATTTCTGAACGTCGTTAAACTTGTTTTGTACTTCTAATAAAAAGCCAACCTGCTCTTCATATTGAGCTTCCGTCATTTTATAATTTGGATCAGACTTAATTGTAAAAGGCACATCAACAGAATCTTTAGCATATTTAAATCGTGCAGAATACTTTCCAGGCGCAGCCTTTGGTGCACCAACTACCCCATTCCACAAAATCATTCCTTCAATTCTTTCGGCTGTTGGATATAACATATTCCATACAAAGCGATTCATTCCATTATTAAATTCGAGTTTATCACTCGGCTCTTTTGCATCTTTACTAAACGTTTTAATAAGCTTGTTTTGCCTATCATAAATGTGGATTGATACTTTAGAACTGTCTGTTGCATCTTTTAAATAATAATTAAAAACAACACCATTCGGCGGGTTCATTCCACCATTACGAACATTAGTACTCTGAAAGCCGTCCATTCGGTAAGCATCATTAACTTTAAATACATGCATCGGCTTCTTCATTACATCTGCAGATCTTTGTTGCACAAGACTCAAATCATCTAAGACCCATAGAGACCTGCCTTGGGTCGCTACTACTAAATCGTTTTCTTTAATAGTAAGATCTGTGATAGAAACAATAGGAAGGTTTAGCTGGAATTTTTGCCAGTTTTCACCATCATCGTAACTTATATACATCCCATATTCAGTACCTGCATAAAGTAAACCCGGAACTTTTTTATCAGCACGCAATGCTCTTGTAAAATGCATTGCAGGAATTCCATTAGTGATCTGCGTCCATGTTTTTCCGTAATCATCGGTTTTAAATATATAAGGACGAAAGTCATCGCTCTTATATTTTGTTCCAACAAAGTAGGCACTACCTTTCTTATGTGGATTCGTTTCTATGCTATTCCACATCATCCATTTTCCTGCGCCAGCTGGGGTTACATTGTCCCATGATTTACCACCGTTTCTGCTAACGTGAATTAATCCATCATCACTTCCTGTCCATAATAAATCCTGTTCTAAAGTAGATTCTGCAGCTGTAAAAATGGTGCAATAATATTCTACACTCGTGTTATCTTTTGTAATTGGTCCGCCACTCGGCCCTTGCTTTGTTTTGTCGTTTGTTGTAAGATCAGGGCTTATCTCTTGCCAACTTTGACCTTCGTTTTCTGATACAAACAAATGGTTACCTGCAGTATATAATCGCTTTGGATTATGTGGTGAAAAAAAGATAGGGAAGTTCCACTGAAAACGATATTTAAGCACGTCGGCTCCTGCACCCATGGGGTTATCAGGCCAAACATTTACTGCACGGTTCTCACCAGTTTTATGATCCATACGTGACAAATAACCGCCATAATTTCCACCATAAACAATATCAGGATTTAAGGGATCCGCAACAACATAACCACTTTCTGAACCAGCAGTTGGCTCCCAATCATCTTCTGTAATTCCGGCGCCATAAGTTCTGCTTAAAATTCTAAGTGTAGAGTTATCTTGTTGTGCAGCAAGTATGCGGTAAGGAAAATGATTATCGGTACTAACCCTATAAAGTTGAGCAGTTGGTTGATTGTTCATTGTACTCCAGTTTGCGCCTGCATCAAAACTAATTTGCCCGCCGCCATCATCGGCTACTATCATTCTGTTTGCATCTTCAGGGTCAATCCACATATCATGATGGTCGCCATGCGGTGTTTGTATAGATTGAAAAGTTTTTCCTCCATCACGACTTCTGTATAAACCAACATTCAATGCATAGATCGTATTCTCATTTTTTGGATCAGCAAAAATTTTACTAAAGTACCATGCACGTTGCCTAATGTTTGCATCTTCGGTTTGCTTAGCCCACGTTTCGCCACCATCAT
>DASVST010000301.1:0-2745 GCA_036387965.1 Segetibacter sp.
CACCATAAAAATGGTTTAGAAGATAGGATAACTGTTAACCATACTTATAACGAGCAGCAGATTGAGTGGTTTAAAGCTGGTGCGGCTTTGAATATCATTAGGAAAAAAGCGGAAGCTTCAAGAACTAAATCTTAAGAAAAAGGCAAGCTGAAAAGCTTGCCTTTTTAATATAGCATCAATTGTTCAACTTATTTTTCTTGCTTTCTTATAATAGTCAATTAAACCATTTGTCGAACTATCATGTGTAGTTACAACATCTTCATTCTCCAGTTCCGGCAGAACCTTATTCGCTAATTGTTTGCCCAATTCAACTCCCCATTGATCGAAGCTGAAGATGTTCCAAATAATTCCTTGCACGAATATCTTGTGCTCGTACATGGCTATTAAGCTTCCGAAACTTTTTGGAGTAACCTGTTTAAGTAAAAACGAGTTTGTAGGTTTGTTACCTGCAAAAACCTTGAACTTCATCAGCTTCTTAATTTCTTCTTTACTCTTCCCAGCTTTGGTGAGTTCTGCTTTTACTTCCTCTTCAGTTTTTCCATTCATTAATGCTTCCGTTTGAGCGAAGAAGTTGCTGAGTAATTTTACATGATGATCGCCAATAGGATTGTGGCTTATTGCCGGTGCTATAAAATCACACGGAATAACCAAAGTACCCTGGTGGATCAGTTGATAAAATGCATGTTGTCCGTTAGTGCCTGGCTCTCCCCAAATAACAGGTCCGGTTGAATAATTTATTTCATAGCCGTTTCTATCAACACTTTTACCATTGCTTTCCATATTTCCCTGTTGAAAATATGCGGCAAAACGATGCATGTATTGATCGTATGGAAGAATTGCTTCACTTTGGGCTTCAAAAAAGTTTGTATACCATACGCCCAGTAAAGCCATTATCACAGGAATATTAGAAGCAAATTTGTCTGTTCTAAAATGTTCATCCACTTCGTGAGCTCCTCTTAGCAGTTCCTCAAAGTTCTCATAGCCAATGGTAAGAGAAATAGAAAGCCCAATTGCGCTCCAGAGGGAATAACGGCCCCCAACCCAATCCCAGAACTCAAACATATTTTCTGCTGCTATTCCAAATTTTACTACTTCTCTTTCATTGGTGCTAAGTGCTACAAAATGCTTTTCAATATGTACTTCGTCGACCGCATGCTCAAGAAACCAACTTCTTGCAGTATGCGCATTCGTCATTGTTTCCTGGGTGGTAAAGGTCTTAGATGCGACCAGGAACAATGTTTCTTCATGCTTTACTTTTTTAAGTGTTTCTGCTATATGTGTTCCATCAACATTACTTACAAAATAGGTTTGAATGCCCGGCCTGCAATAAGGTTTTAACGCCTCAGTTACCATCACAGGTCCAAGATCGCTACCACCTATGCCTATGTTGACGATGTATTTTATCTTCTTTCCTGTATATCCCTTCCATTTACCTGAATGAATGGTTGTGCAAAAAGTCCTCATCTGGTCCTGAACTCTTCTTACATCAGGCATCACATCTTTTCCGTCAACCAGGTATTCTCTCTCAGAAAAATTGCGCAAGGCTACGTGTAAGACCGATCTGTTTTCAGTTTCATTAATTCTTTCACCACTAAACATTGCATCAATGCCTTCCTTCACTTTACATTCTTCAGCAAGCTGAAGCAGGAGCTGCATTGTCTTTTTATTGATAATATTTTTAGAGTAATCGAATAAGATATCGTTGAATTCAAGGGAGAAATTTTTAAACCGCTCTGTATCAGCGAAAAATAATTTACGAAGATGATTGCGCTGCATTTCCTCTGTAAAATGTCTTTTTAGTAAAAGCCAGGCTTGCGTATTGGTCGGATTGATTTTAGGAAACATAATCTGTTCTGGTTAATTCTGGTAACGGGCTTGTAAGATAGGGAGATTATATTTTAAATTTCATTAATAACTTGAATTGTTTGTTGTACCATTTTCGGTGAAACATCCAAATGTAAAACCATTCGAACATGAGTTTTGGAAATTGCCATCACATGGATGTCTTTCTCTTTTAGCTTTTGGGAAAATTCTTGAGGAGTGAGCCTGCCTTTCACCTCAAATATTAAAATATTGGTTTCTACCGGAAGAAATTCGCCTGTAAAGTCCTTTTTTGCAAGACAGTCAGCTAAAAGCTGTGCATGTTTATGGTCTTCTGCTAATCTTTCCACATTGTTTTCAAAGGCATAAATACATGCTGCAGCCAAATAACCTGCCTGTCGCATTCCTCCACCTAAAACCTTACGAATTCTACGAGCTTTTTTTATCACGTCTTTTGTACCGATTAGTACGCTTCCTACCGGTGTTCCTAATCCTTTGCTCAGGCAAATCGAAATACTATCAAACGCTTCACCATATTGCTTTGGTGATTCGTTTTTTGCAACCAAGGCATTATAAAGCCTGGCACCATCAAGATGCAGTTTTAGGTTGTTTTGAAGGCAAACTTTTTTTATTTTTAAAATTTCTTTGAGGTCATAGCAACTGCCGCCACCACGATTCGCAGTATTCTCAAGGCTTACAAGGCTACTTTTCGCACGATGAATATCATCTGGGTTAATAGCTTCTGCAACTTGTTCAGCTGTGATCTTTCCATAGCTGCCATCTATAGGTTTTATTGAACTGCCACTATTGAAAGCTATTCCACCACCTTCATATATGTATACATGAGAAACTTTATCACAGATAACTTCGTCACCCGGCTGAGTATGGCATTTAATAGCTATTTGATTTGTCATAGTTCCACTT
>DASVST010000302.1:0-2686 GCA_036387965.1 Segetibacter sp.
TTCCAATCATTCGTTCCCGTTGAGGTTGAACCATTCACTTTCCAACCTACCGGCACCAAATATTGATAATCGCTTATTTCCCCAAACTCAGTTACAGGGACACTTGTTGCATTATTCCATTTCATTTTGGCGAAGGAAATATTGGTATTAACTTCCACACACCTGGCGGCTAAAATATTAGAATTAGTTACTGGTGGTTGTTGGGTTTGGGAGAATAATGATTTGATTTTTGAAAATGATTGATTTACAAAAGAAGGAGCATTATTGGATCTGAGATTATAATTTATTCTTATCGATTTGTCTTGACAATACTTCGGTAAAGTTTAAGCTCTTATTCTGCCGAAGTTCAGGCATTGGTTATAAATACGTTGTATTTTTCTGCAACTCAGATCTAAAGCTAAGTTTGAAAAAATTCTTTTTGTGATTAGTTGGTTCATATGAAGCATTTTGATATCTGCCATTGAGAAGCTTCCTCGTTGCTCCTTCGGTACCGACAGGTAATAAGCAACTTTGGCGACCGACACTACCGTTAGGGCAATATTGAAATGAGTGTGCAGCTTTTGCTCATCTCTTGCCATGCAATCTTCCAATCCGGTAAATTGCTTGGCATCGCGTATCAGAAACTCTACCTGGAAACGAAGTCCATAATACTTGCACATTTTCGTTACTTCCAGAGCTGTATCGGTGCCAATAACAATTTCAGGCTTCTCTTTGTTGCCATAATAAATAAATGCTGCAAGCACTATCTGTTTCAACAGTACACAATAGACTTTGCCGGCATATACTTTCATGTCTTCATCTGCATAGCAACAGGGTAAGCGCCGCTTATCTATTCGCAGAGTGTCGATTTTTCCATCATACACTTTCTTTCTGCCTCTTCCTTTCCTTTGTTTACCCTTAAACAAATACATTAGGTTAGCATCGCTTCTGGTTTTGGTAATAATGTGCAATCCTTCTTTTAGTAAAGGGGCAATGAATTCTTTTTTCATAAAGTATCCATCTACAGCCAAATAACTGGTAATAGCCTTTATATCTGTAAGGTGCTTTTTAAGAAAGCTTACATAGTGAGTAACCAGCGTCATTCCCTCTGCTTTTAATGTTTGGGCTGAGGGAGTTTGCTTAGCCAGGCCGTGCATAGCTGTGCCTGCTGTCACATCTACAAAGGCAAGGCAGCCTATCTCAAGACCTTTTAATGCCTTTTGACGCACACCACTCCAAAACATGCCCAGGCCATAGGTTTGCTTACCGCTCTTTTTGATATACGATGGGTCGAACACAGCTATGATTTCTTTACCACAATGCTGCTTAATCATATTGAAATTGAAACCAAACCAGTCAAAGACCTTTTTAAAAAAATTACGATAGCTTTTCTCATTCATACTGCCCCATCGTCCCATATTACTGAACACATACCGGCAGTTCATCCCCAACCATAATTCCACAATGTGGATAATAAATTTTGAAACAGGTTTCTTTACTTCTGTAATTTTACCCAGAGTTGCTTCTACAACTCTTAAGGCATTAGAACTTGGTTTTAGCATACAAAGGTCTAATGCCTTTGTTGTTTCTACCCTAACCCTTTTTATCCACCAATGTGAATTGCTGAAAAATTACCGGAGTATTGTTATAATAGAAGTTGAAAGAAAGGCGAGTAATGCCTTCTGTTGAATTAAAAGAAAGCAATTTCAAAATTGAATAGCGTAAAACAATAGCAGCGAAATTTAATTTGTAATGAAAAAAAATTGAAATCCAAATATTCCCTATCACGTTTTGCGTGAAAAGGAAATTAATTCGATTGAAGTTGTTTCAAAGAGACCTTTATTAGAAAATCTTAGTTGGATTGCAGGAGTCGCAGGTTTTGTTGTTTCTATATTAAGCTTACTTATCTCCTCTTATTTTGCATACAAAACTTATTATAACACAGAGCAAATTTCTAAATTAGATACATTGATACATGCTGGTCAGAAAAACACACAAAATCTTCAAAGAAATACCGATACTCTTATAAGTGTTGTAAACGCTTTAAGAGAACAAAACCAGCTAATATTGGACGAAAACAAAACAATCGTCCATCAATCCAAAGCTATCGACAGGCAATTAATTATAAGTCAGCAAGAGCAAAAGATATCAAATGAATTTTATAAGTTTTCTAAAAACAGAGATAGAAATAACTTTAGGGTAGCTTTTCAGACAATAAGAAATAAATGGCTGGAATTTTCGCAGCTTGAGCGCTTACATAGAAATGAAAGTATAGATCAAAGAAAATACATTCAGTACTTTTTAAATGATTTACAAACAACAGTGCAAAGTCAATTAACAAATGCTTACCTAATCACAGATGACTCTTTAAGTAACCACTGGATTCGCTTCGATCAACACCTATCGTACACAATCAGAATCTTAAAAGAAGATCGGATAGCACCGGACCTAAACCTTCCTCCCGAAATAGAAGAAGCTAACAAAGACGGTCAACTGGAACTGTTTAAAATTATTTTCGCTAGGTTTTACACTTTAACTGCTAACAAACTCTATTGATTTCACTAATAGGGGCGCAAGTAATACAGTTTTTTTACCGCTTCATGCCTACTCCATTTCATATTGACTAAAATATTATTTTTTAAACGCTTTGAAGGCTGCCGGAAGATATGCAAGTACAAGAGTGCGACGCAACGATGTTTAATAGTAG
>DASVST010000303.1:0-3568 GCA_036387965.1 Segetibacter sp.
AGATCTTTTATCTGCTCGTGAATTGGAACAAACTAAAACGCAGCCTTTAGCAGAAAATATTTTGAAGCTGCTTCAACTGATTAAATTAGAAACTCATGCACTTCCAGATGCTCCATTTTACGAAAGGAGATTGCTGGACGAGTCAACAGAAGGAGTTAAAATTAACAGCATCCAAAAAACTTATGCGTTTATTGAATCACTAGAGAGGGGCGGACGTGGTTTTCATTTCAACTTCTTATTTGAAAGTTTAATTGCTTTTTTATTCGACCTCAATTTTACTTCTTTTCTAAAAAGCTTATCGACATTAACCGAACCCCAATCCTTTGTTTTTTATCTGCAAAGCTTCAAATTAGAAAATCTTACTCGATTGGCTAATGAACCCGAAGTAAAAAATAAATGGTTGTGTTTTGAAATAATTCGTCAAATAATAAATTGTAAGCGAGAAGGAAGCTTTGAAATTATTGAGTGTAATTCAGTCAAAAAAGGACTTGAAAAAATAATGATTGACGATTTTAACTTCTTTAAACAAACAGTTCAATATTTCTCTTCAAGCTCACTTTTTAATTCTGCTTTAGGCGACTTACTACCTTCCTTTTCGGATGATCAAATCGAAGACTTAGTTTCTAATTGCTTTGTATTCAATAAACATAGTTTTCATCATGAGCAAAGAAGTACTATGCTTGAACGATTTTTAGCAAAAGCCAGTGATGAAAAACAAAAGTTTCTATTGAGCACAGTTTTTGAAAAATGGTATCTTTTTTTTAAGGGTCTTTTCTCTCTTGAAGATTTCTACCAAAATGAATTGCTTCTTACAGATTATGCTGATTTTATCGTCACTTATTATTCTGCACTGGCCTCTGACGAAGAGGTAGTTGTTGAGATCAAAAATGCTGTCGATAAAATTAGGTATTTTGATACGGTATGGGCTACATCTAAATCAAATCAAATAACTAAATTTTATTTATTTTATTCTAAGCTATACCTTCTTAGTTGGGCTTATAAAAGTAAAAACCTTAAGGATATCGAGATTGAAACACTTCTTACTGAATTAAAACAAAATGAAATCGTAAAGCAACGATATTTAGGGAATGGGAATTTACAATCATTAGATGTTATAAAAGAAAATGTATTACAACAATAAATAGAACGTAATAGCTAAACAAAGCCGACCTTGGGTTTATTTAGCCCCTTTTAACACATTCAGTTTCTCACTTAACTCTGTTAAACCCGCTTTCTTCAAACAATCATCTGAAAATCCAGACAGTTCCTGCAATGTTTCTTTAGATACTGCATCTAAAATATTGGCACTCTTGTCTTCTGCGTTCTTTACTGTTAAGCCCCGTTCAATAACACTGTTCAGTAACAATACATTTCTGCGTGATATTCTTAGATCAATCTTCACTGTTTCATTCATGCCGGGCATACTTAATATTGTATCGTACACCTTAGCTACATCGTTTGTTGTAAGCATAATTTTTGGTTTAAATTATTCATTCTTCACAACGCAAATCTATTTCTAACTGCCTACACAATCCTCATCAAAATATAGCGAGGATAGTTTGAACCAACAAGCCTTGTTTATTTTCGCAACTGCGTTTATCTGAATTGTGAAATTGAAAATGTGTAGTTATGGATTTCAGCAAACAAAGGCTTTCTATTGAAGAAGCCAGGCAAACAGACATGGTAGATTATCTATCACGATTAGGATACCAACCCGATAAAATAAGAAACAGCGACCATTGGTATCTATCACCTTTAAGGGATGAAAAAACACCTTCTTTTAAGGTTAATAAGAAACTAAACCGCTGGTACGATCATGGGCTTGGCAAAGGTGGCAACATCATAGATTTTGCTGTCCAATATCACCATTGTACAATAGGAGAATTTCTCAATAGTTTAAATGACCATTTCTCCTTTCACCAGCACCCGCTATCCCACTCTTCTAAACATCAAACCGAAAACGAAGAAAGTAAAATAAAGATCATTAAAGAAGGTCCGTTATCATCCTTTGCCTTACTACGCTATTTGCAACAAAGGAGGATACCACTAGCAGTTGCGGAATGCTATTGCAAAGAAGTAAGATATGACCTGAACAATAAAGAATACTTCGCTATCGGCTTTAAAAACGATGCAGGTGGTTATGAAATCCGGAACTCATATTTTAAAGGAAGCAGCTCTCCTAAAGATATCACAACCTGTAACAACGGAGCAAAAGAAGCAGCGGTTTTTGAAGGCTTTACAGACCTTCTCTCCTTTCTCGCTATTCACCAAAATCAGCACCAAGTCATGCCCGACTTTGTGGTTCTAAATTCTGTTTCCTTCTTTGAAAAAGCACGTTCAATTATGGAGGAGCATGAATCGATAAGGCTCTATTTAGACCGGGATACTACAGGACAAAGTTACAGTCGATATGCTCTGTCACTAAGTAGTAAATATAAAGATGAAAGTAACTTATATAACCAGTATAAAGACTTAAATGATTGGCTGGTACATTTTGGAAAGTCGCAAAGGAGAACTGTAGGAAATAAGCTTTGATATAATTCCTGTTGGATAGCATGATGAAAGTTTTGTCACGATCTCTAAAGGACTCCAGTAGAATATCAGATATGGTTTATGAATGAACTTATAAAAAACAAAGATTTTTAGATTGCCTCTTTTCAGCAATCGGCAAGATGTCCGGTTGTATCACAACCGCATCTTGCCACCTTTACTCCGAAGTCGTAGGTGGAGAGTGTTTTAGAAGAAAGATATGAACCAGCATAAAATGAAATAGTGATGAGTGAAAAAAATACCAATCGTACAAAGTGGTTGCACTTAAGGTTAACGCCTGATGAATACAATAAAATACAAAAGCAATTTCTCAAAACGACCTGTCGCAAAATAAGTGATTATGCAAGAAAAATATTGCTCGGTAAGCCTGTTACTTCCACTTATCGAAACCAATCGTTAGATGACTTAATGACAGAGGCTATAAAGCTTAGAAATGAGCTAAACAACATCGGAAACAATTTTAACCAGGCAGTAAAAAAGCTTCATACACTCAATCAAATTCAAGAGTTCAAAACGTGGATTATAGCTTATGAAGCAGACAAAAAATTTCTCTTCAATAAGATTGATGAGATAAAAAGTCACATACAAAAATTAGCTGAAAAATGGTTGCAGTAATTAAAACAGGGCATTCAATTAACCGGGTTCTAAACTACAACGAAAACAAGGTTAAAGAAGGGAAAGCTGAGTGTATTTCAGCAGTAAATTATCCTCTTGATTCAGACCAATTAACCTTTAACCAAAAACTTAACCGGCTATTAAAACAGACCTCATTAAATGAAAATGTATCACGAAATAGTGTGCATATATCCCTAAACTTCCACCCCTCTGAAAAACTTTCCGCTGACCAATTAAATGAAATTTCTGATGCTTACATGCAGAAAATTGGCTTTGGAGATCAACCCTATTTAGTGTACCAACACTTTGACTCCGGACACCCTCACATCCATATTGTATCTATAAAAGTACGTGCTGATGGTAAGCGCATTGACACCCATAATATAGGACGAAATCAATCAGA
>DASVST010000304.1:0-12373 GCA_036387965.1 Segetibacter sp.
ATACCTGACAATGTTATATGTTGATTGACTTGAGAAATTCAGGTCAAAGCGATCATTAAGATTCATGTTGATTCTAAGAGTTCCGCGAAGCGCATAATCATGTATAAAGCTTTTTTCAAGATTATACAAATAGACATCGCGGTTATAGTTTAACCGGCTACCAAGGTGAATGTTGCCTCCTAATGCTTTTACAGGAAAGCTATATTCAATATTTGTGGCAGCATCATACGAGCCATTAAGGTTTACCGGTTTATTGTATTCAGCACCGGGAACAAGTTTATAATTATCAACTATAATGGAATCTGAAGAGGTGTTTATGAATGTGGAATTTACAATAGCATTACTTATAAAACCACCGCTCATATTAACAGAAAAGTTTGTAAGTGCACTGTTATTAAAACTTGTATACCGGAGGTTAAAGTTGTTGTTAAACTCCTGCACCAAAGCAGGATTACCTGTTCTGATGTGTAAGACATTCGTATTATTGATTACATCCTGTAACTGGTTAATAGAAGGTTGCTGAGTAACTCCTCTGTAAATGAACCTGAAGTTACTCGTCCTGTTTTTCTTGTATTGCAGGTTAAATGTTGGAAACAGGTTATTGAACGACTGTTGTAAATATGTGTTTTTAGTGAGGTTGCTACTCGTTAATGTAGCATTTTGCAATCCAAGCCCTACTGAGTAATTCCACAATTTATCTATCTGTTTACGATAGCTAAGCGTAACGCGGTGCGACACATTACTGTTCTCAAAAAGATTCGTAAGATTAGGAACCTTTACATCATATATGCGGGTCAGATCTCCCAACCTATAAGTTTGTTGATCTGCTTCGTTTTTGCTTTGATTGTAACGATAATTAACTTCTAACAACGATGACATAGAAAGAGGTTCAGTATAGCTAATCACAGTTCCTAATCCCTTTCCATTGCGATCATTCGTGCTAACCTGGTCGGTAGTGTCTTGTCTTCTGGCATTCCTGGTAATTACAGACAGGTTTTCTGATTCACGTTCATTTGTGTTCAGGTCTTGTGTGAAGTTTATACTTAAGCTGCGACCTCTCTTTTCGAACTTGTGCCTGAAAAGAATACTGTTACTAATATTGATTCCACCATTTGCAGACGCACCTGTTAAGACGGCATCATTCAAACGTTTCGTCAATCCACGGAAAGTAGTCGAAATAGCTTCACTATTGATATCTGTATGTTGATAGCTAATATTTGGTCGTACAAGTAAAGTGTTGAACGAATCTAAATTATACTGCAACTGAAAGTTGATTCGATGGTTTATGTTCTTCGTTTCAGAAAAGAGTGTGTTGTAATTAAGTAATGAAGAGTCACCTCTAACAAAGGTTTCCCTGAATCTGTCACGGCTGTTTATTGTGTTTACCTGGTTAAAAAAGTAGCTGCCATTCACTTCAGTCTTTTTACCCAGTACGTCATTAAAATTTGCACCTGCCGCAGAAGTTGTTGTAATGCCCGACCCGAGGTTACTGAATATATTATTTGCTCCGGTACCTCTTGCTGATCCGCCACCCCTGCCTGCATTTATGTTACGGTTTCTTCCGTTTGCATTACCGCTATTCAGGCTGCCTAAAAAGTCTTCAACTGAAAAGTCTTGCCTGTTAATGTTATTGCTTTGTGCAATAACTGCCATTTGCTGGTTGCCGTTAAACCGGTTGGCACTCAGCCCGGTGGCATACCGATCATTATCACCTGCTCCAATTGTTCCTCTGCCAAAAATGCCCTTCTTTTTATCTTTTTTTGTAATGATGTTGATTGTCTTTATCCGCTCTCCGTCGTCAAAACCATTGAACTCACTTTCTTCGCTTAAAGCATCGATTATCTGAATCTTATCAATCATTTCTTTAGGCAGGTTGCGTGTTGCCATTTTAGGATCTTTGCCAAAAAACCTTTTACCATCCACCAATACCCTTGTTACGGTTTCGCCTTGTGCTTTTACCGAGCCGTCCTTGTCTACCTCTACTCCCGGCAACTTCTTTAATAGATCTTCAGCGGTCGCATTGGGTATTGTTTTAAAGCTACCTGCATTAAATTCAGTGGTATCACCCTTTACTACAACCGGTGCTGTTTTTACAACTACATCTTCCAAAACATTTTCACTTCTTTTAATGTAGATATTGTTTAGATCGATCAAAAACTTTTCAGCAGTTACCGAAAAATCTTCACGCACAGGTTTGTATCCCGTAAAGGTTATTTCATAAAAGTAATTTCCATTAGGTATATGGTCGATTGAAAAAGAGCCGTCTTGTTTGGATATACCGTAAGCAACTACGGCTGAATCTTCCTTACTTAAAACGGAGATGGTAGCGTCCTTTATATTTTGCTGAAGGCTGGAATCAACGATCTTTCCTTTAAGTAGTCCTGCGGGTTTTTGTGCCTGTACATCAATGGATGATAAAAAAATGATGACAAAGAAGATAAGCTGTAAGAATTTGGGTAGTTGCGATGGTGTATTCAACGTTGTTAAGCAATTAAGCATAGTTGTAATCTGCGGCATGGTTGTCGGCAGACTGTAACAAAGCTAATAAGTTTAATGAATTGCCCTGCTCATAAGCACAATGTACGAAAGCCAATGAACCTGTCACAGTCCCAACACTCCACTTTCCACGGTCATCCTGAACTTGATTCAGGATCTCTTGTTGTGCTTGGGGATGTTATCCAGGAGATTCTGAAATGAATTCAGCAGGACGCTCTTTTTTATGTTAATCATGAATGCTCCGCATTTTGACTATCAACAAAGAGAATGATGAATGAACAAAGTAATCTTCAAATATTTTCAAAGCTCCTGCTGCGACCAGAGCAGATTGCTTCGCTATGCTCGCAATGACGAAGAACACTTTATTAAAATGGCATCTTCATCCGCGCTTTGCGGATGGGATGAGACTTGAGACCCTGTAAAGATGTCTACAAAGGGCAAAATAAACCCCCGGAACTATAGAAGATCAATTGGTCATCAATGAAATAGAAAATTTATGATTTTTACCACACCATCTTCAGCTATTTTAGCGTTCTATCATTCAATAAAAACACATCTATGAAAAGCATCTTCTTTGCTTGTTTCCTGTTCGTTAGCAGTTTAGCCATTGCCCAGGATAAAACGTGCACCTTATGGCTAGGTGAACTTTCTGAATCAACCAGCAACATCAAACAGTTTGTTGAAACAAAACTGGAGTTACAAACCAAAGTTTTGCCTGCTGCAGCAAACAATATCCAGGAAATGAAAGACGATAATGACCTGGCGCAGATCAAAGTGTGGCTAAAGCCTAAAAAGACATTGGTGAATGGCGCAATGGCTACCGTTTATGCCATCAGTTCATTCAAAATTGTTACCCTCTCCGATAAGATAGATGAGCTCTACACAGAACTATCGGGTAAGGTGCAGGCATGTGCCACCGAGACCACAGCAATGAATACCGTGTTTGGAAATAATAAAATGTTTATAGAAAGACACAGTGGTGGCTTCGGAAAGAAGGGCTTGCCAATGTCTACGCTTACGGTTACTGTCAAATAATTTTGTCGCTGTTGGTGTAGTAATCTTCGCCAACAGCTTTTTTTTTGCCTTTTATGTTTGGAGGTAACAGCAGCTGTTCCGATGAAAGGCCTAATCGTGCTTATTTCAAGCGTCTCTTCACCCCTTCAAAAGTCATCTTTACATTTTTGATATCGCCGTTCCCATCAAAGAACATTCGGTCAATACACACAACACGGTGGTCTCTATCAAGATTAGGAACAGGACGGCGGTGGTACACAATATACCATTCGTCTGTGCCAGGTATATTCATTACTGAATGATGACCGGCACCTGTAGCAATCGCTTCATCGGCTTCAAGTATCGTCGCTTTTCTTTCGAACGGACCAGACACCTTATCAGCAACTGCATAAGCAACTTTATAGGTTCCGTTCGTCCAACCACCTTCAGACCACATCAGGTAATACTTTCCCTTTCTTATAAACATGGTCGGACCTTCTACATATCCTTTAGGGGTAATTTCCTTCACCATTATAGTGTCCGAAAAAGGAACCAGACCAGTGAAATCTTTTTTCAACTTTGCAAGGTTGCACCTGCCCCAACCACCGTATATAATGTAATACTGCCCATCCTTGTCCTTAAAAACAAATTGGTCGATCGGCTGCGCATCATTATAATATTTATTTATCAGGGGTCTGCCCAAATAATCTTTAAAAGGACCACCGGGATGGTTGGCAACTGCTACACCTATACCGCCTAGTGTGTCGTCCGCTATCCTGTTTCGTTTCTTACTCTGAATATCGTTAGCCGAGAAGAAAAGGAAATACTGCTTACCCTTCTTAACTATCGAAGGAGCCCACATAGCCATCTTTGCCCATTTTATTTTGGATGTGTCTAATATCCTCGAATGCTTTTTCCAGTTAACCATGTCTGTTGAAGAGAAAGCATCAAGAAACACTTGCTTCTTATATTTATCGCTCCAGGTCGGATATATCCAATACGTCTTGTCAAAAATTACTCCTTCGGGATCGGCGTACCATCCATCTATAATAGGATTTTTTTGACTTAAGGCTGTAGTTGAAACTAAAAAGAAAAAAAAGAAAATGATATTGTGCAGGGCTCTTGTAAACATAAATCAGCTATAGTAAATTAAAGTCAGGCTTTGTAAAACTGTTTGCTTTCCTGGATTCTTCTATTTTCTTATGCCAAAAAGAATAAGATATAACCCCAGGAAGTATCCAAATTAGCAAGGTAAGCATCATCGGGTCGAACGTACCTGATGATGCAATACCTGAATAAACAGCACCGGCAAGATCGAAGAACAAACCTGCATAAGCCCATTCTTTTACGCTGCGATTTAAACCCGGAACCAGGAGGACAATAGAACCAATCAATTTTGCAATACTAATAAATTGTATAAAGTAGACCGGGTAGCCAAGTCCATCGTGTAGCAGTTGTATCGCTTGTTGGGAAGGCTGAAGTCCACCAACAGAAGAGAATATCATTAAGGCAGCAAAAACAATAGTAGATATCCAATAAATCAGGTTAGTAGTTTTGGTTGTCATGTAATTTTTTTAAGTTCTGAATTTGGGATAAAAATAATCCCTTCCTTTCGTAATTAAATCCCACTAACACTGCCTGCTGTTAGTATTCTTCGCCAACAGCTTCTTTACTCATTCTTGTTTGCAGGTGAATAGTCGCTTTACCTTATCAGCACCAATGTCCCCTTTTGTGATTGTATTGTTTCTGTTACTCCATTGTACCGATATACACTATACCAAACGAACCCACCTGACTCAATAGGAATGCCTTTACGTGTTCCATCCCATCCGGCATTAATATCCGTTGTTTCAAATATCTTTTGCCCAAGCCTGCTTATTTCCGTGTGCAATAGGGCACTTTGGTTATCGAGGGAACACTTAACCCATCTTTCTCTTATTTCTCAGCGCTTTTTCCTCCGGCCTTCAGTTGGTCTTTAGGTCCGCGTTTGTAGATAATCAATCCGTCAAGGAAGTTTCTTAGTACCTGGTCTCCTGCCGCTACATAACCGGGATGATCTTCATGCCTGAATAGATCGTTGAGTGCACCTTTCGTCATTTTAAATCCTGCTAACGACAAAATGTGTAACATATCTTCATCGCGAAGGGCAAGTGCTATTCTAAGTTTCTTAAGTATGTCGTTGTTAGAAAGCATTGTTGCATTGTTTTAAATGTAAGATGTAAAGTTAAGTGAAGCAAACAGCAGAACATTCGGTGATATTGCAAAAAAGCAAACGTCATCGCGAGGATGTACAGCCTGCCACAGCGTTGTAAGAAATAAGTGGTGAAATAAATAATCGAACGCGATTTCTTATAAAATTGGCATAACTATTTCTGCTTATTTGTTTAAACAATGAATTATGAACAACAACGAAGAGCAAGACAAAAATTTACAGGCACCACAGGAAGCAAATACAGAAAAGCACATAAACTTTAGAGAGATAGAAGAAGGTGATGCTCCATCAACTGAAGTCGGGCAAGATGATAACGCTGACAGCCCAACTAAAAAGGCGTGGGAAGAACTAAGGAAGGATAATGAGCAGAAATAATTAGAAATGCAAAGTTTCTGAAATTCAATAGGATCGTCATTGCGAGGAGGTACAGCCTGCCCCGAACTGGATTCGGGGACGAAGCAATCTGCTCTCTATGTTGGAGCTGCTCATCCAAACAAAAAACCCAGTAGGACAAAAAAACAAACGTGATTGCGAGGAGGCACAGCCTGCCCCCGAACTGGATTCGGGGACGAAGCAATCTGCTTTCGCACCAGGAGCTTCATAAATCAATGAAAGGTTCACACTTATAAAGCAGATTGCTTCGCTATGCTCGCAATGACGAAGCAGGGAACTTCCTTAATCAATAAGCTCAACTTTTGCCGCTGCTGCGTTTGCCCGTTTTAGTAAAGATGGCTCACCAATCTTTTCGGTGAATGCAGTAAATGCCGGTGTTGGGCGGCGCCATTGCAGCTCGTTTACATCGGCAAACAAAACTTCATCTGTTCGTAAAGTAGCGAGGCGTTTGAAAAGCAATGCTTGTTCACGTTGTTCACCCAGTACTTCCTGTGGAAACTTTTCAATAGGTCCATACCGGTTCAACAGCCCGGCTGCACCTATTTTACCAATACCTGCTATTCCCGGAAAACCATCGGCGGCATCGCCAACAAGGGCAAGAAAATCGGGAATATGCGCTGGTATCACACCAAACTTCTTTACAATTGCATCGGCATCTCTTATCTCTTTAGAACGGCTGTCAACCTGCACTACACGATCTTCGACTACACATTGTGCAAGGTCTTTATCCGGTGTCCAGATACATACTTTTTGAACCCGTGGATCAGCCGAAGCAAGGTGTGCCGCAGATGCCAGTGCATCATCTGCTTCCAGGTCGATCATTGGCCATACTACAACACCCATCAAGGCTAATGCTTCTTCCAATGGGTGGAATTGTGCAAGCAGGGCTGGCTCAATTCCGGTTCCGTCTTTATAACCCGGCCAAAGTTGATTACGAAACGACTCGATAACGTGATCTGTTGCCACACCCAGGTGAGTTGCATCTTTCTCTATCTTTTCCAGTATTCCGTTTAGTACACCAACCAGTGCTCCGAATGGTTTGTCCTTACCTTTATTAAACCTGCGTTGGCCATAAAAGTGGCGGAAAAGTTCGTAGGTGCCGTCGATAAGATGAACCATCATAAGTTAACTCAGTTTCACATTGAAGTTACTGCAGTTGTAGGTGGTATGGATGCTGTTTACCTGAAAAGTAGAACCTTTGAAATCTAACGCATGGAACCATCTCTTCAGACTAAATTTATGTTTGACGGATAAGAATATCCTCTAAAGGATAAGAATATAGCTTCATTGGTTTGCGAACTTAACCCATCAGCACATAGGTAGTCGCTTTCGGAATGACTCCAGATAGGTGTCGCCAATAGGAATGGCTGATTTTTCTATCCACAACTGCTTTTTTTCTACTGCTGAAATCTTAGTAATGGAAATAAGATAAGATTTGTGTACCCGCAGAAAAAGTTGAGAAGGTAATCGCTCCTCAAAGCTGCGCAAACTCTCAAGCGTAAGCATTTTAGCATGATGTGTGTGAATAGCAATATAATCGCGCAATGCTTCCAGATAGAGTATATCCGCTAGCATAATCTTCACCATTCGGTACTCAGATTTTATAAAGATGAAATCGGTATCATGGTTGACTCTATCTTCCTGTACATTTCTTTTTCGTTGCAGCGCCTTTTGTACCGCTATCGAGAAACGCTCCGGCGAAAATGGTTTTAACAGGTAATCTATTACATCAAACTCGTAGCCCTGCAATGCAAAATCAGGATAAGCTGTTGTGATGATAACTGCGCACTGTCCTTTCATTATTTTCATAAACTGTATACCTGTTAATTCGGGCATTAGTATATCAAGAAATACCAGATCTACCTTGCCTGCCTGCACCAATTTCAAGGCTTCAAATACCTCAGTGGTGGCCAGCACCAGTTGCAGTGTGGAATCCGTTTCTACATAATCCTTAAGTAGTTTAACGGCTAACGGTTCATCATCAACAATTAACACACGCATTAAGCTATTTTGTTTTAAGGGTAAGAACTGATTCAAAATTGCCATCTGATTGATCCGTTACTAATGTATAGTCTGATGGATATTGTAAGTCAAGTCGTCGCCGAATATTCTGAAGACCCACACCGCCACCGGCATCTTTCTGCTGATGCCCAACCTTATTTTTGATGCGAAAGTGTAGTTCTTTGGCATTACATTCCAGGTGCAACAATAGCGGATGATCCGGGCTTTTTAAATCGCCGTGTTTAAACGCATTCTCTACAAAACTAATAAGTAAGTGAGGGATAATTTGATGTTGTTTGACATCTCCTTTTAACTTAATGTCAAGAGGCAGATCATAAGGGAAGCGAAGCTTTTGTAATTCGATGTAATTCATTACATAGTTCCACTCCGTATCCAGAACTACTTTGTCCTGCTTTTCATACAGCATATAGCGCATCAGTTCTGCGAGCTTAAGCACTGCAGCAGGTGCTTTGGGCGATTGCTCGTAAACAAGTGAATAAATATTATTTAGTGTATTAAACAAAAAATGAGGGTTGATCTGTGATCGCAGGAACTGTAATTCCGCTTCTTTTGTTCGCTGCAGCAGCAAAGCTTGCGTTTTTTGCGCAGCAATTTGACTATCTAACAGGAAAACGAAAAAGCCGAAGAGAATGTATACACCCGCGAAGTATAGATTATCAACTGAATAAGAAAGGATCGAGGTGCGTTCCGGGTAATTACGTACCCCAAAAAGAAGGGGCGAAAGCACTTCCTCTAATACATACCGCAATAGGATAAAGGTGATAAACAAAGCCATAACACCAAACACGACCCTCGTAAACCGCCGGGATGTAAAATATTTCTGTAACAACTTCCGCGTTAGCAGTAGCGTTGTAGTTGCGTACAGCAGTTGAGTAATTGTTAATACACCCACTGCCCTGCTCCAGTCAATGGATTTTTGCGTTCGGAGTAGATAAAGCAAATCAATGCCCCAGATCATCATAAAGAGGATCAAGCCATATGTTACCAGCAATTGCTTCCGGGTCATGCCACTAAAGTACATGATGAAGCAGGTATTGCAGCTTTTATGTCTGCGTAACCGCTCTTTTTGTCTGCAAACACAAACGAACACATTAATCACTTTTTTGCAGACAAATAGTCAATGCTGGAAGATTACCCAAACAAGGTGAACAATAAATGGTGAAAGTTTGCTAAAGATTAACTACGATACCAATATTGCTATGCGAACATTATTAATCTAAACCAATAAGCGGGTAGAATTATGACATTGCTTAAAAGGCTCACGGCGTTGATGTCTTTGATCTTAAGTCACTACTGCAGTAATCTTTAAACCCAGATCATTTCAACCAGTTCAACTTCAGTATTATGAAAAACTTTTTTTTAGTTCTTCTAAGTCTCATCTTCCTTCAATCCTGTTACATAGTTAGAGCTTACCGCTTTCGCAAGTTCGAGTTAGACGATTTAGGAAAGCTTAGAGCGAGCTCACTACCGGCTGCTGCTGCACCTTTTCGCATTGCTTATGACACAACACGGTACCCCAAATTGAAAAGGAACCTTGACTCTGTACTTGCTGCCAGCAAGACTTACGGGTTTTTGGTAATTCGCCGCGACAGTATATTGTATGAGCGCTATTTTGGTGAAGTTCAGGAAAGCAGTTTATTGCCATCCTTTTCAATTGCCAAATCAGTAACCGGCACGCTGGTTGGCATCGCCTTGCACGAAGGAAAGATCAAGAGCTTGCAGGAACCGGTGACAAACTACCTTCCCGAACTTGGTAAAAACGACCAGGGTTTTAAAAAGGTTACGATACAGCACCTCCTTGATATGCGTAGCGGCGTGGAAAGTAGCGAGGATTATTCCAATCCTTTCAGCGATGTTTTAAGGCTTGGCTTTGCTGCCAATGTGGTACGCACCGCGCTAAAGACCACGATAGAAAAAGAGCCTGGCACCTTTTCTTATAAAAGCGTGAATACGCAGTTACTGGCGATGATTGTTGAAAAGGCTACAGGGAAGAAGCTGCAGGAATATGCTTCCGAAAAACTATGGAAACCTATGCAAATGGAAAACGCTGCCACC
The DNA here is from genome assembly GCA_036387965.1 of Segetibacter sp. GTDB lineage: Bacteria > Bacteroidota > Bacteroidia > Chitinophagales > Chitinophagaceae > Segetibacter. The sequence goes on from DASVST010000304.1 coordinate 10,172, forward strand.
TGGAACACCGACAACCGTGATAAGGTTCGTGCGTTTTGTTGCATTAATGCCACGGCTCGTGATTTCGCAAAATTAGGACGGCTATATCTTAAAAATGGTAACTGGCAGGGGCAACAGATTGTGCCTGCTACGTGGATACAACAGTCTACCGCAGCCGATACAATGGCGCGATACAACGGGTACCGCAACCAATGGTGGGCCAACACATCGTACAAGAATTTTTCTGATTCACTGGCGGCGGTCGCATTTATTCCACCCTCCGGAGTTAAATCAACTATAAGGCGTTATACTTCTAAAGAAGGTAAGCCACCCGTGTACACTGCGTATTACTGGAATGGAGCTTTTCATGCAGAAGGTATTTTAAGCCAGGTAGTGTATATCAACCCCGAAAAAGAACTAATCATTGTTAGGTTGGGCTACTACTGGCAACACCCCCAAGTTGATGCAGTGCGGTTTATTTATAATTTGGCTGCCCAGTTTTAATGAAACAAGCTCAGCATGACGAACCTTTACTCAACGTCATCCTGAACTACGAAGTAATCATGAACACAAACAAAAAAACTACTGAACCGTGAATAATTCATTTCAGAATCCTTTGTCGTGCTTTAAAGTGTTTTGCCTTGAGATGCTATGATATTGACAGTCTTTTATTTTTCGTCCTGCTGGGGTCTCCTTCCAAAGCCCATGTGCGAAAGTCAAGGGAACACTGCATAGGCCGAACAGCAAGAATCTTTCTCATCTGCCAACGCCTGGTTTCATTAAAACCAAAAAGGCTAAAGCGATTGCTTTAGCCTTTTTCTTGTCAAGATGATCGTCTACACGTTGTCAGTACCGGATCCACTATCGGATTTGGCGGCTGATGTAAAGTTTTGTGCTTCTTTCCCGATTGTCTCAACAACACTATCTTTTGCTGCGTCGATGGTACGGGCAAGGCTATCTGCAACACCTGTCGCTACTGCCTTCTCCTTGATGTTGTCAGCGAGTTGCTTCGTGCTTCTTGTAAGACGTCCGGTTGTTTTCTTACCTTTTTCGGTAAATGCTCCGCCTACCAACGCACCCAACGCAGCCCCTGCAACAGCACCTATCAAAACCTTAGATAGATCGCTTTTCGAATTTGTCGTTGCACTATTACCGTAGCTGTTCTGTGTGTATCCTGCTGCCTGTGATTTCATGATAAAATTTTTTGTGATGTAATGTTTACGTAACGCACAGTGTAGAAAAAACGATGCCAGATATTAAAAAATATAAAATGTGTTTGCTCGCCGCTGAAATTAGCTGTGTGCTGACCTTTTACCCGCTGCCTGCTGGCAGAACGGAACATTCCGGCACAATGGGGAAATGAGAAACTTATAACCCGGCCAAAGTTGATTACGAAACGACTCGATAACGTGATCTGTTGCCACACCAAGGTGAGTTGCATCTTTCTCTATCTTTTCCAGTATTCCGTTTAGTACACCCACAAGGGCTCCATATGATTTGTCTTTACCTTTATTAAACCTGCGTTGTCCGTAGAAGTGGCGGAAAAGTTCGTAGGTGCCGTCGATAAGATGAACCATCATAGATTAACTGGTTTGAAGCTCCTGAAATACAAAAGTATCATCATTGTAGGAGGAATAGCCTGCCCCGAACTTGATTCGGGGACGATACAATTTATCTCTCTTAGGTTTTTACAATAAACTGTAGTAGCCGTAACTCTTGGAATAATTTTTTCATAGAACTCTATAAGGAACAATGAATAAGGCTTTCGAATTGTTCTCTCCAGGATCTTACTTTAAAGTAAAGCGATAAATTTTGGCTATAGAAGAGAAAACTACACGAACGAAGAAATTTGGCTTACAGCATTTACTGCTTATTGCAGGATTAGCACTGCTGCTTTCCGTTGTAGGCTTTTTTGGATATCGCCTGAACCAACTCTCGGACGAGCAGGAGCAACTAAAAGCCGATCATGCAAGAGTTAACGACATCACCTTAGGGCTATTTTCTGTAGCGCAATGGCATGGTAAAATTCGAAATATCATCAAACGCCAGGTTGGTGGTTTTAAGCTTACTAAAAAAGAGAATAAGCAATTACAGTCAGAGGTGGAGGAGATTATTCTTGCGCTCATTAATAAAGCCCAGGCACTTATCGAGAAACCATCAGATAACCTAAAGGGGAAGATCAAAAAGTTCGCTGTTAAAAAGTTTGTTGATTTTGATGAGATA
>DASVST010000305.1:0-3052 GCA_036387965.1 Segetibacter sp.
GCAATCTCAAGATCGTTGGCAAAGAACTGTATGTCGCGAAGCCATTCTTGTTTTGTTTCTTCAGAGAACGATTTTGGTGCGTACTTGCCTATGGGATAGCGTAGATCGGTTTCAGCCATCATAAAGTATTAAGCTTTCTTATTTACGATATCCAATAGCTCTACTTCGAAAATTAAAGTAGCCCCGCCTGGAATTTCACCACCTGCGCCATAATCACCATAACCTAAAGACGAAGGAATATACAAACGCCATTTGCTGCCAATAGGCATCAATTGTAAAGCTTCTGTCCAGCCCGGTATAACGCCTGCAACTGGTATTTGCAACGGCTGCCCACGAGTATAAGAGTTATCGAATTCTAAACCACTTAACAAGGTTCCTTTATAATGAGCCATGATCGTATCAGCCGACGTAGGTCTTGCACCTTTACCTTCTACTAACACTTCGTATTGTAAACCACTTGCTGTTTGCTTAACGCCTGCTTTTTTTGCATTTTGTTCAAGGAACTTGCGACCTTTTTCTTTCTCAGCAGACGTGATCTTCAAAGCTTTTGCCTGGGCTACACCGCCGATAACGGCATTTGCCTGTTCAGCATTTAAATAAGTTGTTTGCTTTTTTATCGTTTGATCAATCGCTTTAGTTAAAAGCGCATAGTTGATTGTTGCAACACCCTGGTTCTTTAAATATTCTCCCAACGAAATACCGAAGGCATAGCTTAGACTGTCAGCAGAAGTTTTGAGCGGCTTAACTGCGGTTGTTGTTGCTGCCGTTTTTGGCTTTGCTGCAGGAGTTGTTTTTTTTGTTTGAGCTGTAACTGTTATTGTACTTAGCAATAGAAATGAAATGAAAAAATGTTTGCGCATGATTGTGTGTTCGTTAATTGTAATTGTTTATTCTTCCCGTAATGTTTTACCTGTTAAGTTTATAAATACATCCTCTAACGAAGCTGCTTTTACTGATTTTGGTCGTTCAAATCCTGATGCTACCAGGTCATCTATTAACTTGTCCGGCGTGTCAATGGCAATGATCTTGCCAGTATCTATTACAGCTACCCTATCACACAAAACCTCTGCCTCATCCATGTAGTGTGTTGTGATGATTACCGTTGAACCTTTCTGCCTGATCTCCCTGATCAGGTCCCAAAGGTTTCTTCGCGCCTGCGGATCGAGCCCTGTAGTTGGCTCATCAAGAAATATGATCTTGGGCTTATTAATTAAAGTGGTTGCAACTGAAAAGCGTTGTTTTTGGCCACCACTCAACTCTTTAAACTTTGCCTTTGCTTTGTCTTTTAAGTTTACCAATCCTAATAGGTCATTAGGATCAACATCCTGGTTGTATAACCCTGAAAAAAGGTTCATTAATTCTGTGAGATTTAAACCGGGGTAATAACCTGATGCCTGCAACTGTACACCTATAATTTTTTTTATTTCGTTGGGTGATGTATCAAGATTGTGCCCGTCAACAATTACCTCGCCGCTTGTTTTGTACCTGAGCGTTTCAATTATTTCTAATGTTGTACTCTTACCTGCACCGTTTGGCCCCAGCAATCCAAAAATCTCTCCTTCATGCACATCAAAGCTTATCCCTTTAACTGCTTCAAAAGCGCCATAATTTTTTACAAGATTCTTTACCTCTATGATTTTCTTCATTGGTGCTAATTGCTGCTCGCTACCTGCTCTCCTAAATAAGATTCCAGTTCCTCCATCATTAACCTGCTGCCAATATAAAATGGCGTACGCTGGTGAAGTTCGGTCGGTTTTAGATCCAAAATCCTTTGAGTTCCATCAGTCGCTTTTCCGCCTGCAACTTCAGCAATAAATGCAAAGGGATTGCACTCGTACAATAATCTTAGCTTTCCTTTAGGTTTATCTGTGGTGCCGGGATACATAAAAATTCCTCCTTTTATAAGGTTTCTATGTACGTCCGCAACCATGCTACCTATATATCTTTGGGTATAAGGTCCGCCGTTGGTTTTGTTCTTTCTCTGGCAAGTGTCTATATACTTTCTTGTAGGTTCATTATACTGAAAAAAGTTGCCGTGATTAACGGAATATATTTTCCCGATTTCAGGGCACTTTATGTTCGGATGACTTAAACTAAATTCCCCGATTGAAGGATCTAAAGTAAACCCATTAACACCACGCCTTGTTGCATATACAAGCATTGTACTTGATCCGTAAATAATATAACCGGCTGCAACCTGCTTATTTCCTGGTTGCAAAAAATCGTCAATGGTGCATGGCTGGCCTAACTCGCTTACCCGTCGGTAAATGCTAAAAATTGTTCCTATCGATACATTAACATCAATATTCCCACTTCCATCAAGCGGATCCATCAACAAAACATACTTACTCTTATTACTTATCTCATCATTAAAAACAATAATGTCATCATTTTCTTCACTACCCACACCGGCGCAGCTTATTCCGTGCTTAAGTACACCTATGAATTGGTTGTTTGCAAAAACATCGAGCTTCTTCACATCTTCACCCTGCACATTTATACTGCCTGCATCTCCTAAAATATCCACTAGCCCCGCTTTATTTACCTCCACATTTACCCGCTTTGCGGCAAGTCCTATATCACGAAAAAGATTACTTAACTGTCCTGTCGCTGCAGGAAAATCACGAACCTGCTGAATAGTAAATTCATCAAGAGTTTGTATTTGCCGGTTAATATTCATATGTAAAGCTTGATCTTAAAAAAATAAAGTTATATCAAGAGTATGGTTTTGAACAAATAAAGATTTGGTGTAGTTAGCTGAAGAATTCATATGATACTCTACTTGCATTCGGTATATTATTTAAAATTCTCTATTTTGTTGTTTTTACAAGCGGCGTGTCGAAACAAATTCCTACATATAACTTTGAAAAGATCTTCTCTACAATTAAGCAATCCCTTAATGGTGAAGAGCAGGATTATACTACAGGAAGTATTCGTCGGGCAGTTATTCTATTAGCTATACCAATGATGCTCGAGATGAGCATGGAAAGCGTTTTTGCTCTTGTTGATATCTTCTTTGTAAGCCACTTGGGCAAACACGCTACGTCTGTTG
>DASVST010000306.1:0-12053 GCA_036387965.1 Segetibacter sp.
AAACAGACAGCGTAAAAACCAAAGTTGAAAAGACGTAGGTCGTATGATAGAAGTTATCCACTGATCAACGGAATAGTTATTAAAGCTGCCTCTATATGGCTGCAGTTGTGTTTTGTAAACAACCTCTCTTGTAATATCAAATTGTGTAAATAATACAGCTATTAACAAGCCAATGATACTCCACAAGAAGTAAGGAAGTAAAAGTGTTCTCAACCTCTTCTTTATTCTTTGCCAGAAGGGTTTATCATCATGCAACGCAAAAAGATATCCTGAGATAAGAAACAGCATCGGTATCCTGAAACGAAAGATTCCATTTGCTAAGAAATACTGCGTAAACGTATTGAACGTGATTGGCTCGTCTACCGTAGTAAATGGTTGCAGGTAGCGGTTATTCAAATCGTAACCGTGAACAAACACCAACAACACCATACTAAGGAAGGTATAAAACCGAAATTTCTTCGAAGTGAAAGGGTTCATTACTTGTAAGATAACTTGAAAATCAAATATCAACTAACATTGATGCAGAATCATTTGCACATCTGCACATCAAATAATCTGCAAATTGCAAAGGCATTGTTTTTGTGTTTTTACCTAAAACTATTTGATATGCCAGATAATACATTTTCAGTAATGCTTGATGGGAATCCGTATGAAGTAAGAGCGGTTCCGTTCACTTTCAACCAAGGAGTTCGATACACAGTTACAATAAACGGAAGTGGTGAACATGTTTTTGCGTATGACAGCAATGTAGGTCAATATGTAGCTATTGATGACGACGGTTCTACAATTCCTCAAAATGTAGAGACCGCGATTTCCGGTAAGCTTTTAGGCTTTTCAATCAATCATTAGGTAAGCACTGCACCAGCAGTGCTTATATTCAAAATAGGCGTAGCTGCACGCCCTTTTTCGTTTGCTTTGGAGGCTTGGCATCACCAAACACAGTCTTGCCGCCATACATCCAGCTGTCTTCTCTTTCTTTATTGATAAGCTGCTGAAAATTATCTTTGGGAATGAAATCTTTTTCTGCTCTTTCTGCTATTTGGTGAAGCTTTTTTATTGCTTGCTGCTTGTCATTGTTATCGAGTTTAGACTTTTGAACAGCAGTTTGTAGCGTGGCTATAGTTTCATCATAAACCTTGGTTGGAACAGGAAAAGGATGGCCATCTTTTCCTCCATGAGCAAAAGAAAATCGTGCAGGGTCTTTAAATCTTGATGGGGTTCCATGTATCACTTCACTAACCAGAGCAAGTGATTGCATAGTTCTTGGTCCTACACCTTCAAGTGACAACAGTTCTTCAAAATCTTTTGGTTGCTTGTCGTGTGCAAGCCAAAGAATTGTACCTAATCTTCTTAAATCAACATCTTCTATTCTCACATCATGATGCAAAGGCATTATCAATTGTTGTATTTCCTGCATCATTAATTCAGGTTTTTCTTTCGTAAGAGATACAACTGCATCTCTTGCATGATTTGCCTCAGACGCAGTCATATTCAAGATCATCCCCTGGTTAATTCCGCTAATGCCGGTATGTGGCTCATCAACAAAAGATTGCAACCCTTCTGAATGCCAGTGATAACGACGTGCTGTTTTATCTTCAGTTCGCATGCCTTGTTGCACCACCGTCCATTCACCTGTGTCGCTGATTATAAAGTTGTGCGTGTATAATTGAAAACCATCTTGAATAGCGGTATTATCAACTTTGGCGCTAAGCTTACTTGCTTTTACAAGTTCAACTCCGTTTAAACCAGTACGCTCCGATACAGATATGATCTCGTTTGGTGCTTGCCTCGATGACTTTCCTTTGCCTCCACAGATGTAAATTCCTAACTCTTTCGAGTGTGGGTTGACAGCTCTCTTTAAAGCACCCATTACAGAAGTTGTTATTCCTGATGAATGCCAGTCCATACCCATTACAGCACCAAAACTTTGAAACCAAAACGGATCACTTAATCGCCTTAATATTTCGTTCTTACCGTATTCTGTTATGATAGATTCTGTTATTGCAAGTCCAAGCTTTGCCATGCGTTCTGCAAGCCATTTGGGAACATAGCCATAGTGTAAAGGAAGATTAGCAGAGCCGGAACGTTTCATCAGTGCAAAGCTAAACAAGGGAGCAGCAATGAAAGCTTAAAATACTTTTTGGGCTATAGCAAAATAGATCAGCAGAACAACTTTGAAACATTTGAATATATTTAGTGCAACTATAAAGCGGAATAATGATCTTATTACAAGCTTCTTCAGGTTTTGACTTTAAGCAATTTTTACTGGGTAATGAAGATTGGAGCTTTTTACCGGAGACAGTTTTGCGCACATTAATAATGTTTCTTGTAATTGTAACAAGCTTGCGGCTATTGGGTAAGCGAGGGGTTAAGCAATTATCTGTATTCGAGCTCGTGGTTATTATTGGGTTAGGATCTGCTGCCGGTGACCCCATGTTCTATAAAGATGTTGGCATTTTGCCTGCTTTAATTGTATTTACGATGGTTGTAGGATTATATACGCTTATAACGCACCTGATTGGGAGGAATAAGAAATTTGAAAAGCTTATCGAAGGCAAATCCGTATGCCTTATTAAGGACGGTGTATTTTCTATTGACAATTTTAAAAAGGAAATATTGGGTGAGGATGAGTTTTTTGCTGAGTTGCGTATGCAAGGTGTTTCACAACTCGGGCAAATTGAAGAAGCTATAGAAGAAAGTTCAGGTAACATCAGCATTTTTTATTACGCTGATGTAGATGTAAAATATGGGTTGCCAATAATGCCGAACTCATTAAAGGATAGCCGCAAAAAAATAACTGAAGCTGAATTTTACTCATGCATCTTTTGTGGGTATACCGAAAAGTTGAAACCTGTATCTTCTTACACATGTCCCGAGTGCAAAAAGAATGAGTGGGTAAAATCAAGTAATAAAAAACGGATCAGGTAGTTTTTAGTTAAGCGCATAAGTTCTATTAACTTATACTATTCCATAAATAGGGAGCAAAAATTACGATGCCGATAATTGCTGCGAAGATCGCAAACCACCATACAGCACCCGCGGCTACATCTTTTATAATTTTAATCATCGGGTGGTATTCTTTGCTAAGCATCTCACACATGCGCTCTATAGCTGTATTTACAAGTTCAAGACTAATGACCAAACCAATGGAGCCAAGAACTATGCACCACTCAATCTTAGAGATAGTGAAATAAAAACCGGCACCTATTGTAAGTACAGCGAAAACAGCCTGTATGCGTCCGTTACGTTCATTCTTAAAAAAATATATGATCCCTTCACTTGCGTAACCAATGTGACGTAAGAAGTTTGCCATAAAAAAGAATTTATCTCTTGCTGCAAATTAACAGGAAACGTCAACTTATCACTCAGACTTCTTTTTTGAGCCTTTCTTCTTGGGAACACAATTCGGTACGAGCTTACCATTTTTCATCTTCATACCAACTTTTTCATAGCCCTCCCAGCATGGATCTGATTTGCTTTTAGTGGAAGCAGCTTTCTTGTTTGTAGTTGCCATGTTCTTACTTTCTAATAACAACAACCAATTAACAAGAAAAGTTCAACATTTATTTTACCTCACTTGGGGTTATACCAAACTCTTCTTTAAAGCATTTTGAAAAATAAGTATGGCTATTGAAGCCCACCTTATAAGCAACTTCAGATGGAGTGGCTGCTTTTTTATGCAGCAATTCTTTTGCACGTAATAATCGAGTATTTCGTAAAACTTCGCTTGGTGATTGTCCTGTTAGTGCTACCAACTTTCGATGCAGTTGGCTTCTGCTCATTGCAACTTCTCTTGAGAGTTGTTCAACGCCAAAATCTTCTTCCTGCATGTTAGCTTCAATTGCTTCCATCACTTTACTTAAAAAGTTTTCATCTGCACTATTCACTGAAACTTCAGAAGGCTTCAATAAGATTTCGCCTGCAAATTTCTTTCGCAAAAGCTTTCGCTGATTTACAAGATTCTGAATCCGGGTAAGCAGTTCTTTGGCATCGAAGGGCTTCAAAAGATAGTCGTCAGCGCCTATTTGCAATCCTTCAAGTTTATGTTGCTGACCGGCTTTTGCTGTTAATAGAATAACAGGTATATGGCTGGTACGTTCATCTTTTTTAAGTCTCTCTGTCATTGCAAAGCCATCCATTATTGGCATCATAACGTCACTTACAATTACGTCGGGAATTTCCTGTGTTGCTTTCTCCAATCCTTCTTTTCCATTAGCAGCTTGTATTACCTGGTAATTTTGCTGAACAGTTTCACAGATAAAATTCCGTAGATCAGTATTGTCTTCTACAACCAGTAATAATGGTAATTGAAGCGAAGCAGTTTTTTGCACAAACTCATCTTCCTCCTGCTCAGCTAATGATTTATTAACTGGTGACGGCTGACTTTCCTTCCATTCTCCGTAAACGATTTCACTTTCTTTAAATGAGCTTTTATCAATAGGTAAACTCACTTTAAAACGTGTTCCTTTTGCAGGTTCACTGCTTACACTTATTTGACCGCGGTATAAATCAACTAATTCTTTTACCAATGCCAATCCGATTCCTGAGCCTTTATCTTCAGTGCCTTCCACCTGGTAAAAACGATCGAATACTTTATCCAATTCTTTTTTTGGAATGCCTGGTCCATTATCATCAACACTAATTCGTAACCTGCTATCTTCCGTTTCAATCATTACAGATACTGTTCCTTGTTCAGGAGTATACTTAAAAGCGTTGCCTAGTAAATTGCAAACAATCTTGTCCAGCTTATCCTTATCAAAAAAAGCTATAAGCGTTTGGTCGGGAAAATGAGTATGAAAATGGATTCCCTTTCTTTCTGCCATTGATTCAAATGATGCTGTCAATACTTTCAACATTTGTAATACATCACCTTTTATTACCTGCAATTTCATCTTACCCGAATCAAGCTTGGAAAGGTCAAGCAGCTGGTTTACTAATTCAAGCAACCGATCAGTATGTCGCCGCATTGTTTTTATTTGCCGCCATGGTACACTTACAGTGCCTGTTTGTTTTTGTACGTCAGGTATCGCTTCTTCAATTTGTTGGAGTGGACCTTGTATTAAAGTAAGTGGCGTTCTAAACTCATGAGAGATGTTAGCGAAAAACCTTGACTTAATTTCTTCAAGACCCTTTATGTGTTCGGCTTCAGCACGTGCTTTTTCGTTTAACCGAACTTTATAAGCAAGCCCCGCTGCATAAATTAATAGCTGCCCCATTTGACCTACTGGCCACGGATTAAACGGCAAGGACGGAAGAACAGTTTGCCACAGAAGACCTAAAATAGTAAAGCAAATGAGCCATAAAGCACCAGCTACAAAAAAGCGGGACAAGACTGTTTTGAAAAATGCAAAGCGAATAATCACAAACACTACAACAGGCAGAAGAAATAAATTAAACTGTATACCCAAAACAAATTTGCCAGTAATAGTTGTAAGGATGCACTCCGTTATTATTAGCAGGAATCCGACACGCACAAACCAAACTAAGAACCTGTCCATCTTTTTAGACAGAGAAGGAAGATTGATAAAATGCCTGCCGAAAAGTAAAAAAAGAAGAAATCCTCCTGCTGTGAGTAGGTTAAATGCAGCGCCAGCTAAATGAGGATGTTCAGGAATGTACAGGTTAATAAAAGGCAGCTCGGTATTAACAATAAGGTAATGCTGGGATAAAGTCAATGTGTACAAAGCAAAATACAGGTAAGCCCTTTCTCTTACGAAAAAGAAGAAGAAAAAAGACATGATGCAAAAGAATAGTGCAACCGCAGACATAACGTATGTATAGGTAGCAAAATCATTGTGTGCAATACCAACAGCAGGGTTTCTTAGCTCTAAGTGAGCAACTTTACCGGGGCCGAATTGATTATATACTTTCAGATAAATAGTGCTAGTCTCGCCTGCTTTAGAAGAGAAAAACACTCTTTGGATACCAGGCTTTTCTTTGATTGCTTTTTCTGATCTGGGCACCTCAACACCTGTCCGCTGGTGCTGTAGCGCACCATTATTCAACTTCCATACATCTACAGTACTGTTATGGCCAGGACTACCTACAGGCGGGTACTCCCCCAGAAGCAACCACCACTTTTCTATATCAGCAGTAGTTGTAACTGAAACCCTTAACCAATAAGTAAGATAGGGCTGAGCAATATCAGTAGCGGCGGAAACAGGACGAAAGCGGCTGTTGTATTTAGTTATAACATCATCAATGGTGAGTTTGTTGGAAGAATCTACAAATACAGAGGTATATGGTCGAAGATTATGGAGATGTATGCGGCTGTCAGCCCTGTAGCTAATATCTGCTAATTGGGCACTAATAGATAATGAAGCCAGGAAGAAAACGAAAAGCAATAATGTCTTGGAAAAATTCATCCCTGTTAAGTTATAAATATTTATGATACCTGCGGTAGTAAGTACGGTTGAACATTTCTTGTGACGCTTCTTTCATCTACATCAATTCTATTTAGCTATTAATAAATGCGGTGCCGTAATGATTTAAATTTCGCACCAACACTACCATCAAGATGTTTGTTTATTTGTTTACCGGGGATTTATTAAAATCTCGAATAGCCAGTAGATGGAAGACAAGAATAATAGTGGCGGTCGCAATGGTTAACCAATTTAAACTTTTATACAAATTGATTGTGTTTACCATGTCCGGCTTAAAATTGTTTTCCATTACTGACCTAAAAATCCCTCCAACTTTAAAGATCATCCAAATCTTCAGAGGAAGCATGATCCATGCAATGAGTGTTGCTCTGCCAATCCAGGTCCTGGCTCCGGTATCAACTTTGATAGTCAATAGCCAGGCTATCAGAGACATTAAAAAGACCCATGGATTTACTGCGGAAAAAAAATAAAGCAAAAAATGTCTCTCTTTAATGTAATTGTTAATTGACTCCGGGGGATTATGGCTCCACATGGGAACAACCATCAACGCATTAAAGATGTATCCCCCAAGCCAAATCCCCAATATATGGTTGCGATAAAGAGGATTGATTGAGCTATGTTTTTTCGGGTTTTCATGGGTATTATTTATAAGGTTTAATCACGACGTTCGTTTCTTTGTTTGTCTCGCATTATTAAAGTTAAGAATGGCAATAAGATGTAAGACAAGAATTACTGTAGCGGTTGCAATGGTTAACCAATTTAAGTTGCTCCACAATCTAATCGTGTTCACCATCTCCGGCTTAAAACTATTTTCCATTACTGCTTTAAATACTCCTCCAACTTTAAAGATCATCCAAACCTTCAGAGGAAGCATAATCCATGCAATCAATGTTGCTCTACCTATCCAGGCCCGGGCGCCGGTATCCACTTTAAGGGTAAGAAGCCATGCAACCAACGACATCAGGAAAACCCATGGGTTTACTGCCGCAAAAAAGTAAAGTATAAAATGTGCATTTTCAATGTAATTGTTGATTGACTCCGGGGGATTATAGCTCCATGTTGGTACAACCATCAATGCATTAAAAACATAGCCACCGAGCCAGATACCCCAATAAACAGTTGCAATAAAAAGGAATATTCGTGCTAAATTTTTACGAGTTTTCATGTTTAAAATTTTACTTGACCTAAATAAAGTTTAATGCCTCTTGTGATGTATTTCTCCGCTGTAATCGCTGTTTTTTACGTGCTGATAGTACTTGCTTCTGCCGACCAGGTTTTTAGTGCAATAACTGAAAGAAAAAAACCAACGAAGTCGAACACCAATCTTATTACATTACCTGATTTCCACTCATCAACTCTTCTTATGATTTCCTGGCTCGGCAAGCCTTGCTGCCCAGCTATGTAATCGATGCTATGAATAAGCGGCGCTAAGTAAAAAATGAGTACAAGTGATACAGAAAGTGAAACAATACAGCTAAGCATGAGCCATTTTCGTGATTGTTTTGACCATTTCCACCCAAGAAGCATGGCCACCAAAGAAAACAGGAAAAAGAATGGGTTAAGGTAGAAAAAAGGAAAGCCCCCTTCTACTGGTATTACGGCATATTCTCTAATTGAATCGGGCGGATTTGAAAGCCTTTTTGGTATAACCATGGCCCAATTAAAAAACTGACCCCCGAACCATGTGCCCCAAATTAAAACTGAAGCTGTTAAAAACAAGTGAGCAGTTTTCTTTCTCATGATGGTAGTTTTAAGAATACGAAGCCTAATAATTGGCAGGAGTGAAAAAGCAGCTTCCCATCGCTGTAAACAACATTAAACGGCGTAGCTTTCTTCTGGTAGCGCTTTTTTCCTAACTGGTGTCACAACTCTCTTTTCATTTGATACTGCAGTAGCCTTCAACGCAAAGAAAAATGCAGGAACAACCAAAAGCCAGAAGCGAAACTTATCCATGAACACCCACTCTTTAATTGTTTCAATTAGCAAAGGCAAATCTGTTGTCGGCGGCACATCAAACAGTCCCATTATTTTCAGGCGTGGAATAAAATAGATTGAGGTAAAAATGGAAGCAGCAATCCCAAACGCTAACGACAGAAGCAACCATCTTCTTCGTTGGCTTTTCCAATTAGAGATTAATGCCAGAATGGGTAACAGTAAACTGCTGATACCAAATATTGGAGAACCCCAAAAATAGGCAGGCTTGATTTCGCTATTTGCCAGTGCGATCATGCTGTTGGGCATTTCACGGGTAAACTCCGGTAGAATGACAAGAGTTTGATACACGGCGGCTCCAACCACAATAGCAAGTACAAACGTATAAAGCCAAATAGGCGTGTCTTGTAAAAAAGATTTCAGTTTCATAATTAAAGTATTTGATTGTTAGTTTTTATACCAGCTTGCATACATTACTTCCATCGGCACCGGGCTTCTTTGTTTTAAAACTTCTACATTAAGTTCATGATTGTGAAATGAGATGATCTTCCATCCATCCTTTTTCCTTTCAAGCACCAATGTCATGATTGCACTGGGATCTCTAGGAACACCCTCGTTTACGGGATAGTTTGCACCTATAGCAGTAAGCTGCGCAAGGTCTTTACTGTAAAATGTAATTTTATCTTTCTTCAAGAGGATATTATTATTCTTGTATATACCGTCAAACAATTGCTGGTGTATGGCTGCATTTTGCTTACTGGTAAATGCGGGAAAATAAAGTCCATTAACTACAATGTAATCATGCACATCTGCAAAGGCAGCAGAAAACTTTTCGCCACTCTTTGCATTCCATCCCGTTTGAAGAATGTTCAAAGCATTTGTAATTGCTATTCCGTCTGCCTTGTTATCTTGAGCATTTAAGGCTGAGAAAGAGCTGATAAATAATACTGTTGTTAGAATGACCTTTTTCATAATTGCTGTTTTAAATGTATTTGTTAGATGTTGTTGTTTGCTTATCAATCTGGATCCGCATTGTTACTTGGGTAACAAAGAAGCGGCATACTTGTCCGCTTGAGATAGCGAACTATGCAAACCATCATTTACATGGCTTAAAAAATTCGTCATAACAGTTAAGCATAGAAAGGCGGCTGTAAAAAACACCAGCATAATTGCAACTGCAACAAATGCTTCGTAATGGTTGTGGAGTTTCGTTTTCATTATTTTATTTTAATTGTGAATCGATGAAGCAAAAATGGGGGGAGAACTATCCGACACGTTAGCGTTTATGTAGAAGAGGCTGTAATAATGGTCGCACAACTTGGGTATCTGATTTTCAATGCATTATATACCTTACTGCTACATAACTTACAGAAGTTGCGACAGATGTTTTCAGAATTTTGTTGAATAAAGGACTTAAATGCATAATTGCAGCGGAGGAGTATTTTCAAATACAAAATGAACTGTGCCTAAAACGCTCTTGAATTAGGACGAGCCAAAGTACTACATGACTTTTTTGTACATTAGTCGAATGACAACATAACCTTACACCTGTTCTATGCGGCTTTTACTTCTGCTCAGCTTTACTTTTTCAATTTCAATTTCTCTCGCTCAGTCGCGAATCGAGTTTTCCCGCTTAGGCGTAAACGAAGGACTTTCTCAAAACTCCGTATACGCTATTCACCAGGATCAACAAGGCTTTTTGTGGATTGGAACCGGCGACGGTTTAAACCGTTATGATGGCAAAGGCTTTAAGGTTTATCGGGAGAAATACGGAGATACATCTTCCAAAAACCTACCGGGAAGGCTAATAACAAGTGATATAATTGAAGATAAACAGCAGCAGCTGTGGTTTAATACCAACAATGGAATAACGATTCTAAACAAAAAAGAGGAACGTTTCAAACAACCCTCTAAGTTAAATTCAGCCATTGCAGAATGGCAACATGGTGCCCAACCACTTGGTGTGGACTCCAGAAACGACGTATGGTTTTTGAGCGGTTCTAAACTTGTTGTTCTCGTACAAAAAAACTGGAATTTCAAGAAAGTTTCAGATGTGGCAAACGTTATTGAAGCTGTTTTACTTAAGGATAACGTTTACTTCGTTACTGCAGAGGGGCTATTTGTCTTGTCAACTGCTACGCAAAGTTATAAAAAGCTGGCTAGCCTTAGCAATGCCGGCAGATTGAGGTTGATTGCTAAAGATAAACTTGCGATAGTAAGTGGTGCAACGGCTCTGATCTTCAACATGGAGTCTGGTGCAGAAAAGGTGTTTGCAATAAAAGATAAAAACGGAAAACCTTCGGCATTGGCGGATGTGCTTTATGAATATCCTGAGAATTCTTTTTACCTGCGAATTCCGGGAGAAGGGTTAATTCGATACAATAGCGAAAGCGACAAAGCAACCTTTTTAGAACATGAGGAGGGCAATTCATCCAGTTTAAGCAATAACTATATCACTACTTCATTTGTCGACAGATCCAATAATCTTTGGATCGGCACCGAAGGCGGTGGACTAAGTAGAATGGATTTGAAGCCCCAAAAGTTTAAAAGCTTTCCCGCGTATAACGTTAATGTAAAACAGGCTGCAAACCTGATGGTGAAAAGTATTTATACTGTTGGTGACAAAATTCTTATTGGGACTTTTTCGCAAGGAATGTATGTGTTAGGTTCTACAGGTGTCAACTATCGAAGAGTATTATTTAGCAACAAGCTAGAGAACCCGACTGAGCCTGCGATCAATTTTATACAACGGGATGCAAGTGGAAATCTTTGGATAAACACAGGGAGCTCTATCGGGTATATTGACCAGGTAACATTTAAATTTAAAGAAATTAATTTTCCAAAGCCGGTCAAAAAGAGCGCATCAAACAACAAGTGGTTGTATAGTTTGCTCGAATATCAACCAGGTAAATTCTTAGTTGGTAGCTTTGACGGCCTTCACAGAATGGATATGGTGAAGGGGAAAATACATTCCTACAACCTACCTGGGGATAGTGTTATGAATGGTTATATACAATCCTTGCAAATGGCTTCCGATGGGAGTATTTACGTAGGTAAAATCCGCAATGGCTTTTGGCGTATAAGGCTTACAGATGATGGTATTAAGGTGATAGATAAAGGTCTTCTTACAAGTGGCGTACGTCATTTCTATTTTGATAAAAAGAAGCCTGTGGTTTGGATGGCGAGTGAAAGTGGACTGGTTGCATACAACAGCGAAAAAAACCACTACACCATTTTTGATGAGAACAGCGGGCTAAGTAATAGCTATGTATATGGTATTCTTTCTGAAAATGATACCACGCTTTGGCTTAGCACGAATAAAGGTATTAACAGGGCTGTTATCCGACACAACGACGATGGTTCAACAACTGCAAGGTTTAATTTCTTTACACAGATCGACGGACTACAATCGAACGAGTTTAATACAGGTGCCTTTCATAAAAGTATCGATGGAACTCTTTTTTTTGGTGGTGTAAATGGAATAAATTGGTTTAAGCCTTCGCAGGTGGTCAACAATAATTACAAAGCACCTTTAGCATTCACATATCTGGCAGTAAACGAGAAAGAATATTCTTCATCAACTGCTGTAAACTACTTATCCTCTGTTACGCTTCCATACGACCAAAACTCATTGTACATACGCTTTGCTTCCCTGGAATTTACAAATGCAGGCGCTAATTTATATGCATACCAATTAGAAGGTTTCGACAAAGAGTGGATCCAAAGCCAGACCATTAA
>DASVST010000307.1:0-10837 GCA_036387965.1 Segetibacter sp.
TTTGATAAAGTTGTGAGTGAAACTATTGACTTCAGCGATAGATTTCCTGAAAGTAAACTCGCTAAGGCAGTTGAGAATTTTAAAACCCTATCTTTAAATAATATAAAATCAGATAAAAAATGAGCAAGTTAAGAAGGCAAATGGGTGCAAATACAAGTAGCGTAGTAGAAACAAAGAGTTTGATCGATTTGAAGAATCAAACAGGTAACTTATATGAATCCATTGCTATTATTGCTAAAAGAGCTAATCAAATAAATATTACCCTAAAAGAAGAGTTGCATAATAAGCTTGAAGAATTCGCAAGCCACACAGACAGTCTTGAAGAAATTCACGAGAATAAAGAGCAGATTGAGATTTCCAAAGCTTACGAAAGAATGCCTAATCCTGCTATTCTTGCTACACAAGAGTTTGTAGAAGAGAAAATTTATTACCGTAAGAATGATTCTGATTTGTTCAGCTAAACAATCAACATATTTCACATGAACGGCAGTTATTAACTGCCGTTTTTTGTTACTTTACGATGATGTTGCTAGGCAAGAAAATATTATTTGGAATTACAGGCAGTATCGCTGCCTATAAAGCAATCTTACTAGTCAGACTTTTGGTAAAAGATGGAGCTGAAGTAAAAGTAATTATTACTCCCGCAGCAAAAGAGTTTGTTTCTGCCCTCACTTTAGCCACACTCTCGAAAAACAAAGTCTTAGTTGATCTGTCAGACGAAAATACCTGGGTTAATCATGTAATGCTTGGCAGATGGGCAGATGTTATGTTAGTGGCTCCATTAAGCTGCAATACATTGGCAAAGATGGCAAATGGAATATGTGATAATCTTTTATTAGCATCTTACCTATCTGCTACATGCCCCGTAGCCGTAGCGCCGGCAATGGATGAAGACATGTGGCATCACATCACAACAAAAAGAAACCTGGAAAAATTAACTGAGGCTGGTCATAAAATAATCTCTGTTTCAACAGGTGAATTGGCAAGCGGATTATACGGAGAAGGAAGGATGGCAGAGCCGGAAGAGATAGTTACTTATTTAAAAGAGCACTTTTTCAGGGGCAATGATCTTCTTGGTAAAAAAGCAATTGTTACTGCAGGACCAACTTATGAGGCTATAGATCCTGTGAGGTTTATTGGCAATCATTCTAGTGGTAAAATGGGCTTTGCTATTGCAGAGGCTTTACATAATAGAGGGGCTGACGTTACTTTGATATGCGGACCCACAAATCAACAGGTGAACTTCAAAGGCATAAAAACAATCAATGTTGTTTCTGCACACCAAATGTTTGAGGCTTCTGAGGCAGCTTTTGCAGACACCGATATTTTGATAATGGCCGCTGCAGTAGCTGATTATACTCCAGTAGAAGTCGCACCTGAGAAGATAAAAAAGAAAGAACAAACTTTAGCTCTTCATCTTACAAAAACGAAAGACATTCTGAAACACTTCGGCAACATCAAAAAGCCTCACCAGTTTTTAGTAGGTTTTGCTTTAGAAACCAATGATGAAAAAAAGAATGCCCTAAACAAATTAAAGGACAAAAAAATTGATTTGTTAATTCTTAATTCTTTGAGAGATGCGGATGCGGGCTTTGGAAAAGATACAAACAAAGTAACTATTTTTGATAAGGATCAAAATGAATATTCCTATCCTGCAAAAACAAAAAGTTTAGTAGCTGAAGATATCGTTGATCTAATAATTAAGAAACTATTATGATCGTACGTAAACTATCAATTCTCTTTCTTTCATCGTTCTTTTACCTGACATCTTCTACCCAGGAGTTGCAGGCGAAGGTAACTGTGGTAGCAAACAGCGTAAGCTCTACTGTTGATAAAAAAGTTTTTCAAAGCTTGCAAACACAGCTGACAAATTTTTTAAATAACCGCAAATGGACTACCGATGTTTTCCAGGTTCAGGAAAAGATTGAATGTAATTTTCTACTAAACATTGAGAGAGTTATTGAAACAAATGTTTACCAGGCATCCCTTGTGGTTCAGGCAGGCAGGCCAGTTTTTAACTCATCTTACCAAACACCTTTAATAAATTACAAGGACGCTGATGTTACTTTCAGGTATATCGAATATCAGCCATTGGAATTTAACGAAAATCGTATACAGGGAACAGACGCATTAGCAAGTAATCTGAGTGCCAATTTTTCTTATTATGTTTACCTTATCTTGGGATTGGATTATAATTCTTTCGGATTAAAAGGTGGTGATGCTCTTTTTCAAAAAGCGCAAAACATCGTTAACAATGCACCTGAAGCTAGGGGAATATCGGGTTGGAGACCGTTTGATAATCCGCGCAACAGGTACTGGCTAATGGAAAATCTATTAAACAGTAAGTATAATATTGTTCATGATGTAATGTATGGTTACTATAGGTTAGGATTGGACAACATGTATGATAACGAAGCAGCAGCGCGAACTAGTATGGTTGAAGTATTAAGCCAGTTACAATCATTAAACCAGCAGAACCCTAATTCAATGATCGTCCAGTTTTTTATGCAGGGAAAGTCTCAGGAATTAATTAAAATATTTAAAAAAGCTCCGCCACAAGATAGAGTTCGCGTAGTTGAACTATTGCAGAAGTTGGATGTAACCAACGCAGCTAATTATAAACAGGAGATTAAATGAGGTTATCGTACATAATCTTCATTATAATTTTCTTATTTTCTTGTTCAGGTTCCCGGGTGCCTGATGATATAATTCCACCCGAAAAAATACAACCTATTATCTTCGATCTTTTACGGGCTGATGAATACGTAAACAATTTTCTTCTAGGAGATACGCTATTAAAAAGAGAGAAAGAAGCTGTAAAGTTGTACGAGCAGGTTTTTCTCATCCACAAAGTAAGTTCGGTTGATTTTTATAAGAGCTATAAATATTACCAGGCTCATCCGGATAAAAACAAAGTTTTGTTAGATTCTCTTAATGCATTCGTCAATAGAAAGCGTGGTATACCAGATACATCAAACAAAAAACTAAATATTATAAAGCCTGTTTTATGAATAAAGTTGTAGCCAATGCAGATGAAGCAATAAAAGATATTAGTGACGGTGCAACAATTATGTTAGGAGGATTTGGACTGTGTGGTATTCCGGAAAATTCAATAACTGCATTGGTGCGTAAAGGAGTGAAAGGATTAACGTGTATTTCGAATAATGCAGGTGTAGATGATTTTGGTTTGGGTTTATTATTGCACACACGACAGATAAAGAAAATGATGAGTAGTTATGTGGGAGAAAATGCTGAGTTCGAAAGGCAACTACTAAGTGGGGAGCTTGAAGTAGATCTTATTCCGCAGGGTACTTTAGCCACTCGCATACAAATGGCAGGTATGGGAATACCGGCTTTTTATACCCCCGCAGGTTACGGTACTGAAATCGCAGAGGGAAAAGAGATTAAAGATTTTAATGGAAAAATGCACTTGATGGAGTATGCATTACATGCACAGTTTTCAATAGTAAAAGCATGGAAGGGAGATACGATGGGCAATCTTGTTTTTAGAAAAACAACACGTAATTTTTCAACCTCTATGGCTAAAGCGGGAGATATAACAATTGCTGAAGTAGAACACCTGGTTCAACCTGGAGAATTAGATCCTGATAGTATCCATGTTGCAGGTATATACGTTCACCGAATTTTTAAAGGGGAAGGTTATCAGAAAAGAATTGAAAGGAAGACTGTTCAACTAAACAACTAACTGATGTTTGTAAGTGCTAATTTTCTTGCTATCAATTATGGAATTGATGATGCTATAGCGAAGTTTTTCGTCGATCGTCAACCACCAGCCAACAACTTGTACTGGCACGAAAAGCTGATGTACTTGCGTACTGAACCAGGCTGGTTGTTTATCCCTTTAATCGTTGATTTGATTTTTAAAGCAGGTGTTGATAAAAACCAATTATTATCAGAAGAGTTTGTTTTATTGATGGAGCAAATAGGACATATAAGTGCAGAAGAAGAATTGAATCATATAACGAAAGAAGAAGCCCTTAACAAGTATATTGATCTGGTGAAGCACAACCATAAAAACAATTCATTCTATAATAACGTGGTTGATTTTATGAAAGGAGGACATAATAATCCGTTCATGTCAGTATCCAGACCTTTCAAAGCATTACATCGTGGCGATGCATTTTTATTTTCTTTATGCGCTTTAGATTTCGACGAAAGTTTACAACAAAAACTCATTCAATATTGGTTTGCACTAATTAGTACTTTATTGTTGTTAGATGATGCAGAAGATATGGAAGTTGATAAAACGAGTGGTGATGAAAATGCTTTTCTAGAAAGCGGTTTAAGTAAAGAGGGCATCGAAAAAGTGCAGGAGATGGTAAAACAAAACCTTCAACTCATATCGGTGATAAACAGGGTTATGGCAATAAAACTCGATCAGAAATTTAAAGCACTCACTGAAAAGCCCCACATACAACCACTATTAAATCTTTAATATGGCTTTAGAGAAGTTTGGTATAGCAAAACGAATTGCACAAGAGTTAGAAGATGGAATGTATGTTAATCTTGGTATAGGGATTCCAACACTGGTTAGCAATTATATACCCGAAGGCATCACTGTTATTTTTCAAAGTGAAAACGGAATTCTGGGAATGGGGGCATATCCTGTTGAAGAAGCAATTGATGCCGATCTAATTAATGCAGGAAAAGAAACTGTAACTGTAATTCCGGGTGGTGCTTTTTTCGACAGCGCAGAAAGCTTTGGAATGATACGTGCAGGAAAGGTTGATCTAACAGTTTTGGGTGCAATGGAAGTAAGTGAGAATGGTGATATTGCTAATTGGAAAATACCCGGAAAGATGGTGAAAGGAATGGGCGGTGCAATGGATCTTGTTGCAAGTGCAAAAAACATTATTGTTGCTATGCAACACACAAATCCTAAAGGTGAAAGCAAGCTTCTGCCAAAATGTTCGTTACCATTAACCGGTGTTGCCTGCGTAAAAAAAATAGTAACTGAGTTAGCTGTGTTAGAGGTTACTTCAGATGGATTTATTCTTAAAGAAAGAGCACCCGGGGTAAGTGTTGAAGAGATTCAATCTAAGACCTTAGGGCGGCTTACGATCCCTGAGCATGTTCCTGAAATGGTTTTATAATTACTACATTATACGTCTTCAATTTTTTCATATTTATCTTCTTTTATAAATATTTCAAATACACTGTAACTTTTAAATTTCTCCTTCGTTCCACTGGAAAATAAAAGCAACTGTTTATGAAAACTTTATTCGTTTGTCTTATCGCATTAATCTCTAGTAAATCTTTTGCCTCTGGTTGGGAAACAATCACAGGTAATGGCAATCTAAAAAAAGAAACACGTCAGGCTAGTGGTTACACCGGTGTTTCATCTTCAGGTTCAATGAATGTGCATGTAGCGTATGGTAATTCTACCTCTATTACAGTTGAGGCAGATGAAAACCTGCTGCCTTACATAGAAACAAGTGTAGAAAATGGTAAACTCATCATCAAGACTAAAAAAGGTTATAATTTAAAAAGCAAGCAGAAAATGATTGTAAATGTTTCACTCACTAAACTTACCTCGTTGAGTTTAAGCGGCAGTGGAAATATAAATGGAGATGGAGCTTTTTCCAATACAGGTAAAACAGAGGTTTCGATATCAGGTTCAGGAAATATCAAATTAGGTTTTGATAATATCAGTGAAATAGAGGCTTCCATCTCAGGTTCAGGAAACATGGATCTGGGTGGAAAGAATTGTAATAACATCACAGCTACTATCAGCGGCAGTGGAAATATCGATTGCAGCAGCGTGCAGGTAAATGATGTTTTTGCTAAAGTGAGCGGAAGTGGGAACATAAAAGTAAATACAACTAAAAGTATTGATGCAAAGGTGAGTGGTAGTGGTAATGTATATTATAAGGGTAACCCCAATAATATTGTAAGTAAGGCATCAGGAAGCGGTAAAGTGATTAGAATGTAACTTTTCCGAAATATTATTAAGACAGGCTGTTTTAAACAGCCTTTTTTTGTTTTTGGCATTTCCTATGTGCTAACTAAAAAAATAGTTTAATAACTAATAAATTAGTTGTATGTTTGAATAACTAATTATCTAGTTATGAGGATAAAACCATTAACTAAAGCCGAAGAGCAGATCATGCAGGCTTTATGGAAAATAGAAAAAGGATTTTTAAAGGATATTATAGATGCCCTTCCTTCTCCAAAACCACACTCCAATACGGTTGCGACTATATTAAAAATTTTAGTTGATAAAAAGTTTGTGGCTACTGAGGTGTTTGGCCGATCCAATCAATACTATTTTTTAGTTGCTAAAGATGAATACTCTCACAGTTCCATTAAAACATTAGTTGAAGGATATTTTGAAGGTTCTTTTAGCAATGCGGTTTCTTTTATGGTTGATAAAAAGAAGCTTAGCGTTGCTGACCTTGAGTTGTTGCTGAAACAAATTAAAAGACAAAAAAAATAATCGCATGCTTCCATTTTTTTATTACCTGCTTAAAGTAATGATATGTAGTGGCGTTTTGTACGGTTATTATCTCCTCGTACTCCGTAATAAAAAATTTCATCAGTACAACCGGTGGTATCTATTATCAGCGGTCGCTTTATCCTTCATTATTCCACTCATTAAAATTGGTTTTTGGAAAGAATCAGTAGAGCCATCGACAGTTATGAAAGCAATGATATTTATAACTGAAACAGATGCTTATATTGCTCAACAAACTCCTTTTATTAATTGGGAAAGTATAGTTGTTGCTGGATTTATATTTACATCTCTTGTTTTCCTGTTCTTATTAATTATTTCGTTACTAAAAATCTTATTTCTACTCAAATCTCATCCAAAGAAGTTGTTGAAGAATATTTGGTTTGTGTTCAGCACCACACCAGGTACTCCCTTCTCCTTCTTTAAATACATTTTTTGGAATCCCGAAATTGATATAGAGAGTAATGAAGGAAAACACATTTTAAATCATGAACTGGTGCATGTGAAGGAAAAACATAGTTCCGATAAGTTATTTCTCAACCTTATGTTGGTAGTTGGATGGTATAACCCTTTCCTTTGGCTTATTCGCAGTGAGTTAAACATGATTCACGAATTTATTGCTGATCAAAAGGTTGTTCGTGAGGGAGATGCGCATTCATTTGCAATGATGCTTTTGAAGGTAACTTACCCGACACAACAATTTCCACTAAGTAACTCGTTTTTTCACTCCCCCATTAAAAGAAGGCTAATCATGCTAACCAAATCACATAAGCCCCGGTTTTCATATTTAAGCCGGCTGGTAATTCTGCCTTTAATAGTAATTGTATTTGCACTTTTTGCTTTTAAAATAAAAAAGAGCAATAATGAACAGGGTATTGCCTCGTCTAATAAAAATTACACTCTCCAAGCAATTAATGCTGTGGAAGATACTTTAAAAACACAGTCATATACAGAAGTGGGAATAAGAGTAGTAGAAGGGAAAAAAATGATTTATACTAAGGATACGACCGGAAAAGTTGAAGTATTTGATGGGAAAGATGCTGTTAAGAGATTTGGTTTTAATGAGAAAGATGTTGATAGATGGTTGTCAGGAAAAACTAACAAAATTGTAAATGAAGAAGATACTATTCCGAAGGCAGAAAAGTTTGATAAAGTTTTTACCAGGGTAGAGAATCCTCCTGCCTACAAGGGAAATTTCTCGGAGTACTTAAAAGCAAATCTTAATTTCCCTGATGAAGCTCGCAATAAGAAAATTGAAGGTAAGGTCACAATAAAATTTATTGTAGATGAAGATGGTGAATTAAGCAGTTTCAAACCTCTTACATCTCTAGGTAATGGTTTAGAGGATGAAGCTATTCGTTTAATAAAAAATTCATCACCCTGGAAGCCCGCAATACAAAATGGAAGGAAAGTCGTTTATGAGGTAATGCAGGAAATTGATTTTGCATTGTCTAAACAGGAGATGGGTTCAGAAAACATAATACCAGCTGAATTTCCAGGCGGAACTAAGGCCTGGAAAAACTACCTCGAAAGAAATTTAAATGCAACCGTTCTTGCTGCAAACAGGGCTCCGGCCGGAAAGTATGCAGCTATCATTGTTTTTAACGTTAGCAGGAATGGAAAAGTTTCAAACATCAAGGCTGAAACAAAACAAGGATATGGTACAGAAGAAGAATCAATACGAATAATTAAAACTGGTCCAAAATGGGTGCCTGCAAAAAGAGATGGAACATTCGTAGACTCGCAGGTAAGGCAAACAATAACATTTATGGTAAGTGAATAACTGTATGAAATTTACTAAAGAAATATTCCTTATCCTGTTTACTCTTGCTTTTTGCACTCCACGTTTGTGTGCCCAGCAAAGCGAAAACACAATCGACAGAAATAAAGTTTCAGATTTTTTCAGAATGAACTTTATGCTGAAGCTATACAATACCTGCTAAGTAAAAATATCTCCTCGTCTTTAGACATAAGTTCGCTCAATACTTTAGGATATGCCTACTTTATGTCTGAACGATATAAAGAGGCACAACAACAATACTCTAAAGCTCTTCTCATTGACTCGCTTAATTTTACTGCAAACCGGTATTCTGCATTACTAAGTAAGCATTTCAAGGATTATCGAAGCCAGCTTTTCTATTATCAGCGTTTACTTGGGATACAACCTTTAAATGCAGGACTACATAAATTAACAGGTGATACATATATCCTCTTGAAGCAACCAGATTCTGCGTTGTTATACTATGCAAGGGCATATAATATTCAGCCTACAAATGAAACGATCGCATATGCCTATGCAGACAATCTATTAGATGAGGAGTTGTATGAAACTACTGATAAAGTCACCACTGCATTCTTAGCAAAGGATTCTACAAACGTGCCTTTAATGAAGCTTGCCATTAGATCCTACTCTTTTCAAAGAAAAATGCAGAAGGTTGCAGCTTTCACAAACAGGTGGATAGCATCAAACGAAATAGACACCAAAGTAGCAATTAATCTTGCGTTAGCTAATTATGCACTACAGAAATACCAGGAGTGCTTTAAGGTTTGCGATATACTGCTTCAACAGGGTATCGACACTGAATCCTTGTTTTATTATGCTTCTCAGGCTAAGAACAAACTGAAAGAGTTTAAAAAAAGTAACGAACTTCTTAAGCAGTGCCTGAAACTGGCAATTTCAGAAAATACGAATACCTATTATTTTTCGATAGCGGAAAATTTTGAATTACTAAAGGATTACAAAAGGTCAATAAACAACTAAGATACAGCTTTCTAACTTTTTAAAGACCCATTATCGCTGTATAACATAGCTCGCATATATGACCAGTTTTTGAAGAATATCACTATCGCTAATCAGTACTATAAAAGATATCTGGGCATTGCAAAGCCAAAGACTCAAGAAGAAAGGCGGGTATATGCCTATGTGAAAGAATTGTTGGCACAGAAAGAAAAATAACTTCTGTATTTAGGTTAATTGATGTAAATTTTAAACTCCATCTTGCCCACTTACCGCTGTTTCTTACCTTCGCAGCAATATGGAAATTACTGTAGAAACTGCAAAGCAACTTCGCCTTACCGAAGAAGAGTTTGGGATGATAAAAAACATTATGGGACGTACTCCAAACTTTACAGAGTTATGTGCTTATAGTGTAATGTGGAGCGAGCATTGCAGCTATAAAAATTCGATCAAGTGGCTTAAGACATTACCTCGAGACGGTAAAAGAATTCTTGTAAAAGCAGGTGATGAAAACGCTGGTTTAATCGATATTGGAGGTGACTATGGAGTTGTCTTCAAAATTGAAAGTCATAATCACCCCAGTGCAATAGAACCTTTCCAAGGGGCAGCGACAGGGGTTGGGGGAATTCACAGAGATATTTTTACAATGGGTGCACGACCGATTGCTGCACTCAATAGCCTTCGTTTTGGCAATCTCCGCGAAGCGAAAACTCAGCATTTACTACGTGGCGTTGTACATGGTATTGGTCACTATGGTAATTGCTTTGGCGTACCCACTGTAGGTGGCGAAGTGTATTTTGAAGAACGATATCATACCAATCCATTGGTTAATGCAATGAGTGTTGGTATTGTAAAGAATGGTGAAACAATAAGTGCTACCGCGTCAGGAACAGGAAACCCCGTTTTTATCGTGGGAAGCGCTACAGGAAAAGATGGAATGGGCGGCGCCTCATTTGCCAGTGCTGATATTACTGCTGATAGCGTTGAAGAGCTACCTGCGGTGCAGGTAGGTGATCCCTTTCAGGAGAAGAAATTATTGGAAGCGTGCCTTGAGATAATTAAGACCGGAGCCGTAGTAGGAATGCAGGATATGGGTGCCGCAGGCATTATTTGCTCCACTTCTGAAATGAGTGCAAAGGGCGGTGTAGGTATGGAGATTCATTTGGAGAAAGTTCCGACCCGCCAACAAAATATGAAAGCATGGGAACTGCTTTTAAGTGAAAGCCAGGAAAGAATGCTTGTGGTTATAGAGAAAGGTAAAGAGAAAGGTGTGTTGGATATTTTTGAAAAATGGGACTTGCCTTGCATGCAAATTGGTAAGGTCACAAATACAGGTCTCCTTCAGTTTTATATGAATGGAGAGCTCGAAGCAGTGCTCAATGCCGAGAGCTTAGTATTAGGTGGAGGTGCTCCGCAAAACGATAGGGAATATAAAGAGCCTGCCTACTTTCAAAAAATAAATGCTTTTGATTTTAATGAAACATCCATCAGTGGTGATTTAAAAGATATTGCCAAACGTCTGATTCAGCTTCCAAATATTGCAAGCAAGAGATGGATCTATACTCAATACGACAGTATGGTTGGTACGGCAAACTTATCAACCAATGCACCTAGTGATGCTCCTGTTG
>DASVST010000308.1:0-7783 GCA_036387965.1 Segetibacter sp.
ATGGACAAGATATAAGAAGTATGTTTCCTGAGAACTTGCGTTTCAAATGCGAAGAGGTTGATATACTGATGACTCATATTGGTGGTTATCCTCCGAGATATAACCCAAGAGTTTTGAAGATAATTTCGCAACAGCCTCCTCAGCTTTTTATCAGTGGACATTCACACATCTTAAAAGTAATGTTTGATGAGAAAATTCAATGCCTGCACATGAATCCGGGTGCTGCGGGTAAACAGGGCTGGCATAAAGTTAGAACACTTATCAGGTTTACAATTGATGGAAAAAATATAAAAGATTGCGAGGTAGTTGAACTAGGAAAAAAGTAAAAACAATGGCAGAAGATCTGAATATTATACAAGGAACAAAAGAGGAACAGTACAAGGCGTTGCTACCGCAGATAGAAGGCTTGCTGACCGGCGAACCTGACCTTATTGCAAACTTAGCAAACATGGCCGCAGCATTGAAGGAGCAATTTGGCTGGTTATGGATAGGATTTTACCTTGTGAAGAATGATGAATTAGTGCTTGGACCTTTCCAGGGACCCGTTGCTTGTACAAGGATTAGGAAAGGAAGAGGTGTTTGCGGAACGAGCTGGGCAGAAATTAAAACGCTTATTGTTCCTGATGTGGAGAAATTTCCGGGTCACATTGCTTGCAGTAGTTCATCAAGATCTGAAATTGTAGTACCTATTCTTAAGAATGGTGAAGTAGTTGCAGTGCTTGATGCCGACAGTCAACACCTTGACCACTTTGATAATCTTGATCAGCATTACCTGGAGAAAATAGTTTCTCTTGTTGAATTCAAATAAATCCATTCCTCGTAAGGCTTCAGTCATAAAATTGAAGTTTATTTTTGCGCCCCATGTTTAAAGAAGCTTCTAACACGCTTAAGATTGCTGTACCACTTATAATAAGTAACGTTTCTCAGATGGCATTAGGGCTGATTGACAGCGCAATGATTGGTGCAGTGGATTACAGGCAACTCGCCGCAGCAGCCTTAGTCTTAAATGTATTAACCATTCCGCATGTTTTGCTGATGGGTATGACAATGGCGATCTCGCCTCTTGTTGCAACGGCTAATGGGAGAAAAGATGTCTTTACCGCTTCAAAGGTTTTATATAATGGGTTTGTTCTTTGCACTTTGATCACGTTGGTAATAGTGCTTGGCATCGTTTGTAGCAAAAACGTTTTGTTCCACATCGGTCAAGATCCTGTAGTAGCCGCGTTCGCAGAGAAGTATTATGTTATCATGGCATTGTCTCTCATACCTATGATTATGTTCTTTGCGATCAAGCAGTTTAGTGATGCTCTTGAATTTACTAAAACCGCAATGGTCTTAGGATTGCTCTCAATGCCACTAAACGCATTCTTCAACTGGATATTTATTTATGGACACTGGGGTGCACCGCGGCTTGAACTTTATGGTACCGGCTTGTCAACCTTTATTACAAGGGTGATCATGATGATTGTGATGATATTGGTTGTTTCTAAGCACAGGATTTTTTCGGACTATATCAAGGCAAGAAAGGATGCCTGGAAAATAGATCTTAAGACGTGGAAAGACTTATTGCACATTGGTGTACCAAGTAGTTTACAATATTCTATGGAGGCTGGCGCTTTTGCTGTGTCAGGAATTATGATCGGTTGGTTGGGCGCAACAACTCAGGCTGCACACCAGATTGCACTCGAGATTGCATCTTTGACCTTCATGGCTTCGTTAGGGCTATCAGCTGCGGGTTCTATAAGAGTTGCGAATGCTAATGGTAGAAATAATAAACCTCTCATCAGACAAATTGGTATAAGTACTATGGGCACCAGCTTAATTTATGGATTAATCTGCGCTATCTTATTTGTCGCTTTCAGGGATTCACTACCGAGAATTTTTAATAATAATGCTATTGTTGTTTCAATCGCTTCTACTCTGTTATTATGGGGAGCCCTGTTTCAAATATCTGATGCAACGCAGGCCGTTGGCGTTGGATTATTAAGAGGAATAAGAGATGTAAAATTACCTACCGCTTTCGTAGCAATTGCCTATTGGGTTATAGGAATTCCGGTAGGCTACTACCTGGCATTTGAAATCGAAATGGGAGCCTCCGGTATATGGCTCGGCTTTGTTAGCGGACTAACAGTCTCGTCTATATTATTGAATTCGAGGTTCCTTAATAAGACGAAACCAACACTGCAAAATTTTCAGCATTAAATTAAAAACTGTCACTTAATTTTCTTCAAAATGAAAAAATTTCACGTTAAAAGCGCTTGGCATTTTAGTTGATTTATGCCAGATGTATTTGATTCAATCTTTTAAATACTTAATTAATTAACTATTAAAAAGGAGGAATTATGACACTGACAAAGAGAAATGGGAGCCTGCATAATTCGGCACCAAGTTTATTAGACGACTTTTTCACGAACAATTTTTTTGATTGGGGGTTATCGAACAGTTCTAACACCGGAACATCAATACCTGCTGTGAACATTAAGGAAACAGCAGATATATTTGAAGTAGAAGTTGCTGCTCCGGGAATGAAGAAGGATGATTTCAAAGTTGAACTTAACAACAACATGTTAACCATCAGTTCAGAAAAAAAGGAGGAACATGAAGACAAAGATGGAAAGTATAACAGGAAAGAGTTTAGCTATCAATCATTTCAAAGGAGTTTCCAACTTTCTAAAGAAGCGGTGGACGCAGATAATATACAAGCGAAATATGAAAATGGCGTTCTGCGATTAATGATCCCAAAACGTGAAGAAGTAAAACAAAAACCAGCAAGACTGATCAACATTTCCTAAAGAATTAAAAAAGGCTGAGATAAAATCTCAGCCTTTTTATTTTAGGACTATTCACTATCCGCTACTCAAAATTTTGCTTAAAACAACCCGAATAATTGCGCATCGATCTTGTTTATTATCTCTCCCATATGCTCTTCATTTTCGCCAAACTTGTTTTTGTCTACATCTATAACTAACAGTGGGCCTTCAGTATAAGCAGCTATCCATTTATTATAATACTCGTTCAGTTTCTTTAAATAGTCAAGTCTTATATTTTCTTCATACTCTCTACCTCTTTTTTGAATTTGGCCTACCAAAGTTGGAACCGAGGCTTGCAGGTAAATTAAAAGATCCGGCGGTTGAACCATTGATTTTAGTGTCTGGAAAAATTGGTAGTAATTATCAAAATCTCTCTTACTCATCAAACCCATATCGTGAAGGTTGGGAGCAAAAATATTTGCATCTTCATATATTGTTCTGTCTTGTATAATGGTTTCAGTTCCTCTTGATATTTCGAGTAATTGGTTTAAGCGACTGTTTAAAAAATAAATTTGCAAGTTGAAACTCCAACGCGGCATATCATCATAAAAATCATTTAGGTAAGGGTTATTAGCTACGTCTTCAAACTGCGGAATCCATTTATAATGTTTGCTTAAAGCCTCTGTTAGTGTCGTTTTTCCGGCACCAATATTTCCGGCTATTGCAATGTGTTTTGGTTTTTTTGTCTTTGCCATTATAGGGTATTAGATTCTGTTGAAGTTTTAAGTGAGGAACAAATTAAATCTAAAATATCAAAACACACCGTTCATTTAAAAGTAATTTAATCCTATCGCTTCCCTCACCATCTGAATTGTTGTGTTTGCGCTTGCCCTTGCTTTTTCAGCACCCTGTTGCATAACATTGGCGAGGTACTTTTCATCATTATATAAAGCATCAATCTTTTCTGTAATTGGAGATATAAAGTTGACCATATCTTCAGCGAGCTGCTTCTTTAAATCTCCATAACGTATTCTGCATTTATCATAATCATCTTCAAACTTCCTGATTACTTCAGCAGAGCTTACAAGTCTCATCAACAAAAAAATATTTTCTATATAATCCGGCTTAGGTGAATTTTCCTCTGTTGGGCCATTATCTGTTTTAGCTTTCATTACCTTCTTTCTAATCGAATCACTATCATCAGAAAGGTATAGAGTTGCCAATTGATTTTCACTCTTACTCATCTTTCCAGTGCCATCAAGACTGGGTACTTTTATCAGTTCTTCACTATAATTAAAAGCAACCGGTTCAGGAAAAACTTCTCCGTACCTATGGTTGAACCTGTTAACAAAAGTGCGGGCCATTTCAAGATGTTGTTCCTGGTCTTTACCAACTGGCACCAACGTTGCGCGGTGAAGAAGTATATCGGCAGTTTGCAAAACAGGGTAGGTAAGCAAACCTGCATTTATATTTTGTGGCTGAAGTCGAACCTTATCCTTAAAAGTTGTTGTCTTTTCAAGCTCACCCATGTAGGCAAGCATGTTCAGATATAAGTATAGTTCTGATGTTTCATAAATATGGCTCTGACAGTAAAAAGCACACTTATCTGGATCTATGCCGCAGGCGATATTTTCGGCTATTACCCTTTTTACATTGTTTCGCAATTCCTTAGTATCTGGGTGAGTGGTGAGTGAATGAAGGTCGGCAACCATGAAAAAACATTCAAACTCATTTTGCATTCTCACATAATTCTTGATCGCTCCAAAATAATTTCCCAAGTGTAAATAACCTGTGGGGCGAATACCGCTCATTACAATATCTTTCTTCTGTTCCATACGGACGGCGAAGATAAGGAATGGATAAGGTATGTTTCAATCTGCTTTGCTGTGTATTCAGCGTAAGCAATTCCATTATTTTTGCTTAAACACTCACCATACCCTCCACTCCCTCCATATTAGAAAATCCAATAGAATACCTAAAAGGAGTCGGCCCTTTAAAGGCTGATATTCTTAAGAAGGAATTAGGCATATTCACCTTCGGGGATTTATTAGAACATTATCCGCATCGGCATATTGACCGGACTGCAGTTTACAAAATTTCAGACATCACTCCTCATATTGATTATATACAAATTGCCGGTGTGATAGACGATATGGAAATCATCGGCGACAAAAGGAGTAAAAGACTAATTGCACATCTTAGAGATAAAACCGGAACTGTAGAGCTTTGCTGGTTCCAGGGAATTCATTGGGTAGAAAAAAATATAAAGCAGGGTCAGCAATATTTAGTGTTTGGCCGTACAAGTTTCTTCAACGGAAAACCACAGCTTACACATCCTGAATTAGAGCCCTTAATGCCTGCCATCGCTGATGGCAGAATTCATCTCGAGCCGATATATCCAACTACAGAAAAATTAAAAGGAAAGGCACTTAACGGTAAACAAATTGGCAAGCTAACCTCTGCCCTGCTTGCTTTACTATCTCCAAAAGATATACAAGAAAACTTGCCGGACAGCATTTTACATGAGCTGAAGTTAATACCTCGCCATGCATCCTATTTTTCTATCCATTTTCCAAAAACCCAGCAGGAATATGAGCAGGCTTTAAGACGTTTGAAGTTTGAAGAATTATTTATTGCACAAGTCCGCCTTGGCTTAACACGCCTTCGCAGGCATCGCCACAGTAAAGGTGTGATGTTTGAAAAAGTAGGAGAGTTTTTCAATACTTTCTATAATGAGTACTTGCCTTTTGAATTAACCAATGCACAAAAGCGTGTTTTAAAAGAAATCAGAACAGACACTGCAAGAGGTAAGCAAATGAACAGGTTGCTGCAGGGAGATGTTGGCAGTGGTAAAACAATTGTCGCTTTATTAATAATGTTACTTGCTGCTGATAACGGCTTTCAAAGTTGCTTAATGGCGCCAACAGAAATTTTGGCCACCCAACACTTTTCAGGTTTATCGCATCTACTAAAAGATATGCCTATAAAAATCAGGTTACTTACAGGTAGCACCAAAACAGCTGAGCGAAAAGAAATACTGGGGCAATTAGCCAACGGCTCCTTGCACATGATTGCCGGTACTCATGCATTAATTGAAGATCCTGTCATTTTTAAAAACCTTGGTCTTTCTATAGTTGACGAACAACACAGGTTTGGTGTAGCACAAAGAGCAAAGCTTTGGGCGAAGGCAGAAATCCACCCGCACGTGTTGGTTATGACCGCCACACCTATTCCACGCACACTGGCAATGACTGCATACGGTGATCTGGATTATAGTATAATGGATGAATTACCTCCGGGCCGTCATCCCATAACAACCGTTCACAGGTATGAAACCCATCGCGTAAAAGTGATGGATTTCATAAGATCAGAAGTAGATAAAGGTAGACAGGCTTACATCATTTTCCCTTTGATAGAAGAAAGTGAAACACTTGATTATGAAAACCTGATGGATGGATATGAGCATGTAAAAGCCTTTTTTCCGGAGCCGAAATATTGGATAAGTATGGTACACGGCAAACAAACATCCGAAGTAAAAGACACTAACAT
Source organism: Segetibacter sp. (assembly GCA_036387965.1). Classification (GTDB taxonomy): domain Bacteria; phylum Bacteroidota; class Bacteroidia; order Chitinophagales; family Chitinophagaceae; genus Segetibacter. The sequence continues at coordinate 6,300 of DASVST010000308.1, forward strand.
GCAACGTTTTATTAAAGGTGATACTCAAATAATGGTAAGTACTACTGTAATAGAAGTAGGTGTAAATGTTCCTAACGCTTCAGTGATGGTTATTGAGAGTGCGGAGAAATTCGGACTATCACAACTTCACCAGCTAAGAGGCAGGGTTGGAAGAGGCAGCGAAAAGAGCTATTGTATACTCTTAACAGGTAGTAAGATAAGCAATGAAGGAAGGGAAAGAATAAAAACTATGTGTGCTACAAATGATGGATTCAAAATTGCGGAGAAAGATCTGGAATTACGAGGCCCGGGAGATATTGAAGGCACAAAACAGAGCGGTTTGATGAATTTTAAATTGGCAAGTTTAATAAATGACAAAGATTTATTAGAAATGGCAAAGCAGCAGGCTGATAAAATTTTGTTTGAAGATGAAGATCTTACTTCAGAAAAAAATGCAAGACTGAAAAACTATCTCGTAATTCAAAAAGGAAAGACAGTTTGGAGTAAGATTTCTTAATTTTTATGTACAAAGTACATTTAACAATGTCTTACGCGGACTCTGAATTATTTTTATCCGTAGATAAGTTGTAACTTTTAAAAAAACCTGATTGAAAAATATTGCTTTTACCCTTTTTACTCTCGCAGCGGTTTTAATATGTATCTCAGGCTTAGCCCAATCATATTCAAATATTGAATTTGTTGAGAATAAGGGACAGTGGGATGAGAAAGTAAGGTTTAAAGGACAAATGCCAACGGGGGCATTTTTCATTGGAAAAAATGGAGTAAGCATTGTTCAGCATAATACAGATGATTTAAATGCTCTTGCCGAATTAGCACATGGCGGTGATAAGCATATAGAATCGTCAAAAGGGCATAAAGTTTCCGCATCCTCAAAAGGCATCACGCTTCGTTCACATGCTTATGAAGTAAAATTTTTAGGAGCAGATAACCCTACCATTGTTGCAGATAAACCATTAAACAGCTACAATAATTATTTTATCGGAGATGATCCTACAAAATGGGCATCCAACTGTAAAGTATACCAGGCAGTAACTTATAAAAATATTTATCCTAATGTAGATGTAAGATATTATACTGATAATGGAAGATTGAAGTACGATATCATTGTGAAACCCGGTGCTGATGTTAGCAGAATTGCAATGCAATACGACGGAGTGGAAGATTTAAATGTGAAGAATGAAGAGCTTCTTATAAAAACGTCAGTAGGCGAAATGAAGGAACTTTCTCCTTACACTTACCAGGTAATAAATGGAAGAAAAAAAGAGGTTGGGGCTCGTTTTAAGGTTTCCGGTAACACAGTTCGGTTTCAGCTGGAAGATTTTGCAAAAGGAACAACACTTGTTATTGATCCTACATTAATATTTTCTACCTTTTCAGGAAGCACTGCAGACAACTGGGGCTATACAGCTACTTTTGGACCAGACGGAAGTTTTTATGGTGGAGGTATAGTTTTCGGACAAGGTTTCCCCGTTAGCAACGGGGCG
>DASVST010000309.1:0-1555 GCA_036387965.1 Segetibacter sp.
CTAATGATGGTTGCCCGTCAGTGCTTATCTCAATTCCACTCAGATATATGCACACAACAGTTGAGATGCTGCATAAGAGTGATATAGAAAATACGATCAAGTTGATGTATGATACATTAGTGACATTAACACCTGATACAAATCTTAGCTACTTGTAGCACATTACCTTAATGCATTATTTTGTAACTATGCGGAGGATAAAACCTCCGCTTTTTTATTCATGTTCTTACAAAAAGTATACAAGCATAATAAATGGATATTCCTGCTGATGATATTATTTGTTATCGGGCAACTATTCATTAATTATAAAAGAGGAATGGTCATCTCTCCTTTTTACCACTATGGCATGTACAGCGAGGTAATAAAGCCGAAACCTTTATATGGAGTTTATGAAGTGAGAGTAAATAATGAACTACTTCAAAGCACGCATTTCTCTCCTCAGAAATGGGATAAGATAATTCTTCCTATCAAATATTTTCATTCACTTGACTCTATGAAATCATTGTATGAAAAAGATGTGAAGAGGTTAATGTTGAGTTTGGGTATTCATACAGATGCTACAAAATTTACCACCCGTTGCGACGTTGCTACGTTCAGTGAAGCTTATAAAAACTATTTGCAAAATGTACTTGATAAGCCGGTTGATTCGGTAAATATCACCTATAGGAACTATGCATATACTGGAACGGAGTTAAAGCCTACACAACTAGTTTATTCCCTGGAACAATTATGCAATTAACCACAGAACATAAAAGGCAACTCATTGGCTGGTTTTGCATAGTTTTTTATGTACTGGCGGTTTTCAAGTGGCTAAATGGAATGTCCTTATACCAAACCCAGCCTTTCACTTTCAATTTACGTTTTGATCTTATTACCTGGAACTTGATGCAGACAGGACTGCACCAGTGGCTGCTAGTAAACCAGTTTGCGTTTATCCTCTTCGATATCGTGTTTTATTCAATGCCATTGATCTATTGGTTTGCATCCAGGGTAAATTCAAAAGCAAGAACGGTCGTAGCGGGTATAATGCTCATCGTTAATTGGATTTATATACAGTGCTACACATTATACCCAACATACTCAATAGAAAGCTACACAGTATGGTTGCTTTTTCCTTTGCTCTTTATTACGCCAAATTTGAGGAGCTTTTATTTTCTATTACATGGGCTACGGTATTTCTTTCTCTTCTTTTTTGCTTCAGCTGGTATTTGGAAACTGGTTCAATACGGCGCTTTTAACACCGAACAAATGAGTGGTGTTTTACTTTTTCAACATAAGGAATTTCTTACTTCTTCACCAGGTACGTGGTATAGCTCCTTTATTTATTGGCTAATAAATCATTCTTTATTTAGTTACCTCTTATACCTGGCAGGTACTATAATCGAACTTGCTTTTATTGTTGGTTTCTTTACAAGGAAATACGATAGATGGCTTATTGGTGGCTTTTTACTTTTCCTATGCTTCAACGTTATAATAATGAGAATTCATTATTGGGAGATGACGCCGTTCTTACTGACCCTGATCTTTTCTAAATACGCTCTGCCCGATGCAAGGA
>DASVST010000310.1:0-3042 GCA_036387965.1 Segetibacter sp.
AAAGCATAACAATCGCGTAACCAGAGTATACAATTGCACAACCTTTATGTTGGATTCTAAATTCAGAATGATGAATTTAGAGTTATGAATTATGAATGTTGAAAACGATCATTTAGGTTTCGCATTTTGATTTGTTTTACATTTTACATTTTCAACTATCTTCAATACCCAACTTATAGTGTATGAAAAAAGAAGACGATTTTGAGGCGAACTTAGCCGGCGAGGAAGGGAAAGTTGAAGAGAGTCGCCCACGATGGTTTTCGCGCAAGAAAAAGGGCATCTTAACTTCAACGGCTGAAAAGAAAGAAACACCTGAAGGGTTATGGAACAAATGCCCTGAGTGTAGCAACATATGTACAACGTCAGATTTAAAGGAAAACCTTTTTATCTGCCCAAAATGTAATTACCACCATCGCATTGGCAGCCACGAGTACTACGAAATCCTGTTTGACAACAACGAATATCAAGAGTTGTTTGCAAACATTCGCAGCAAAGATTATTTAGGTTTTACTGACCTTAAACCTTACAAAAAAAGACTTGAGGACATTTGGGCTAAGAATGATTTAACGGATAGTATGCGGGTTGGTGTAGGTAAGGTTGCAGGAAATGATCTCGTGATAGCCTGCATGGATTTTGAGTTCATTGGCGGCAGCCTTGGTAGTGTAATGGGTGAGAAATTTAGTCGCGCCGTAGACCATTGTATAGCTCACAAAATGCCCTACCTGGTTATCTGTAAAAGTGGTGGTGCCCGTATGATGGAGAGTGCATTTAGTTTAATGCAACTTGCAAAGACAAGTGGTAAGCTTTCTCAGTTGAGCGATGCTAAACTTCCTTATATTTCTTTATTAACTGATCCAACATTTGGTGGTATTTCTGCAAGCTTTGGTATGCTGGGCGATCTAAATATTGCTGAGCCTGGTGCGCTTATTGGTTTTGCGGGGCCGAGAGTTATTAAAGAGACCATTAAGAAAGATCTGCCACCAGGCTTTCAAAGAAGCGAGTTTTTATTAGAACATGGCTTCCTTGACTTCATAGTTGACAGGAAAGAATTGAAAGGGAAACTTGGGCAGCTTCTTCATATTTTTAAAAGCTGATACATAATCGGATATGATTAATCCTCAATTTATAACAAATCTAAAGGGCGAAAAAAAATCAGTTGTTTTGCCGGTCAAAGATTTCAAGAAGCTCATTGAAGCCTATGAGGAACTTGAGGATATTCGTTTATACGACAAGGTGAAAAAGAAGAATGAAAAAAGAATTCCTCTTGATGAATATATGAGGTTGAGGCAAAAGAGATCGAATGGTTAAATATACCATCCTCCTATCTAAAACTGCCCAAAAACAGCTTGACAAGTTACCAGACAACATTGCGGAAAAAATACTTCAAGCAATAGCTTCACTTGCTCATAATCCGAAGCCACAAGGATATAAAAAACTTAAAAATAGGCCTGGGTTTAGAATCCGAAAAGGAGATTATAGAATTATATACGATGTCTTAATAACATTCTCACAATAGATGTAATTGCAATTGGTCATAGAAAAGATATTATGAGTAACGTATAGTAAAGGACGTTTATGGCAGTAACAGAAATTAAAAACAGGCAGGCATATTTTGAATATGCGATTGAAGACAAGTATGATGCGGGGCTTGTTTTACTCGGCACCGAAGTAAAAAGTATTCGCGAAGGCAAGGTAAGTTTTAACGATAGCTTCTGCCTGTTCTTTAAAGACGAGCTTTGGATCAGGGGAATGTACATTGCTGAATACTCAATGGGCACAAGCAATAATCATATTGCTGTGCACGACCGTAAGCTCTTACTGACCAAACGGGAATTAAGAAAGCTGCAGATAAAAATGAAAGATGTTGGCTATACTATCATACCCCTACGGATATTCTTCAATGAAAAGCAGTTTGTAAAAATTCAAATTGGTTTAGGAAAAGGTAAAAAGCTTCACGATAAAAGGGAGTCAATTAAGAAGAAGGAAACTAACAGAGAAATAAAACGTTTTCTTAAATAATTAACCAAACTACAACATTTCTTTAGTAACGTCTATATTGCATGTATTATCCAAATCAACCCGTATATCTTGAAAGCCAAATCCATTATTTTATTTATAAATATTGTATTTCTATCAGCAACAGGTTTTTCGCAAAATGTAAATGGTAAATGGTATGGCGTTGGAAACGTCTACATGAATGGCGAAAACAATGATTACTTGTCTGAATTGTTGCTGCAGCAAAACGGCACAAAAGTCTCTGGACTTTATAATTACTTTTTTAAAGATCAACATATATCTAACCAGATAACCGGATCTTATAATGCTGCTACACGTACATTGGTTATACACTTATTGCCCGTTTTAAATTATAGTGCAAAAAATTCAAATAATGCAGACTGTGCAATGGTTGGCGCTTTTACATTAAAGGTTTCGAAAATAGATGCAACACTCTCAGGTGCATTTACACCAACAAATCAACATCGCTTTTCATGTCCTGACATTCTTGTAAAATTTACAAAGTCGAACGCAGAAGGAATAATGGGTAAGATTGAAAAGAAGCCTTTGATACTTGAAGAAGATCCTGAGCCGGTGCTTGTTAAAAATGTAATTAAAGAGCCTGTAGTTGATTTAAACAAACGCCGATTCAATGTAAAAGAAATCGAAGTGTTTTCTGATTCGATTTCTGTTAGTTTATATGATAACAGTGAAATTGATTATGATACCGTTTCAATGTTTTATAACAAGAAACTGATTGCATCTAAAAAGATGCTAAGCGATAAACCTATCAAGTTCAGACTTGCTGTAGATAGCCTTGAGGAGATTAGTATGTTTGCAGAGAACCTTGGGAAACTTCCTCCAAATACTGCTTTGCTTTTAGTTTATGATGGAGAAATAAGGCACGAGATCCACATTACAAGTGACTATGTAGTTAATGGTACCGTTCGCTTTAGAAGAGTGAAGCAGAAACAGCAATAATAATAATCAGCACGGATCCTCACAGTTGTACAATTTCTAAATGTTGTAAGGCATAAAAAATAACAG
>DASVST010000311.1:0-1687 GCA_036387965.1 Segetibacter sp.
ATGTTATTTTTACCTCTAATATGGGCGAAAACCAGCTATACTTAAATCAAGGAGATTTCAAGTTTCTCGATATTTCGAAAAAGGCAGGTTTAAGGCAGGATAGTATGTGGAGTACTGGAGTTGTGTTAGTTGACATAAACAACGACAAGTGGCTCGATATATACATTTGCAACTCGGGAAATATGGAAAATGGAAACAGAAGAAATAAGTTGTACATAAACAATCGGGATTTGACTTTTACAGAAAAGGCAGGGGAATACGGACTTAATATTTCAGCTTATGCAACTCAGTCCTCTTTTTTTGACTACGATCTTGACGGAGATTTGGATTGTTTTATTATTGCTAATAGTCCGATGCCTGTTAACACCCTTGGATATACTAACCGAAGGGACTTGTTGGCGAAAGATTGGCCAGTAAAAGAGTTTATTCGCGACGGGGGCGATCATTTGTACAAAAACGAAAACGGTCGTTTTAGAGAGGCAACTAGCGAAGCAGGCATTCATGGAACGCTCATGAGCTTTGGACTTGGCGTATCTGTTGGCGACGTTAATAACGATAACTATCCCGACGTTTACGTTTCAAATGACTCTTATGAACGTGATTATTTATATCTTAATCAGAAAAACGGAACGTTTAAGGATGTTTTTGAAGACTGTATTCAACAAACAAGCTTTTCATCAATGGGAGCAGATATGGCTGATATAAATAACGATGGACTCCCTGAAATATTTACTACAGATATGCTTCCCGGTGATGATTACCGCTTAAAAACCCTTGGCGCCTTTGATAACATCGACGTATATAACAAAAAAGTAGAGCTGGGCTTTTACCACCAGTACATGAAGAATTGCCTTCAACTAAATAATGGTGATGGTATGTTTTCGGAAATAGCTAACTATAGCGGCGTTGAAGCAACAGACTGGAGTTGGGGCGCACTGATCTTTGATGCAGATAATGATGGCTTAAACGACATTTACGTTTGCAATGGAGTAAACAAGGATGTGACCGATCTTGATTTTATGAACTTTTTTGCTAATGATTTTATACAGAAAATGGTGCTGACAGGAAAAAAAGACAACGTAGATGAGGTGCTAAAGCATATTCCTGTAGTTCCGATGTTAAACAAAGCATTTAGAAATAAAGGAAATCTTCAATTTGCTGATGAAGGAAATGCATGGGGCTTTACACAGGCTTCTTTCTCGAACGGCGCTGCTTACGGAGATTTAGATAACGATGGCGACCTTGATGTTATTGTCAACAACGAAAACCAACCGGCCTTTGTGTACAAGAACAATTCCAGAGAGCAAAACAAAAACCATTTTATAGGATTTCAATTAATAGGTGATAGCACCAATACTTTTGCCATCGGAAGTAAGATTAAGATTTATAAAGACAATAAACTTTTCTATCGGGAAATAATTCCAAGTAGAGGTTTTCAATCATCGGTCGATTACAAGCAGATTATAGGATTGGGTGAAAATAGCCATATTGATTCGGCTATTATTACTTGGCCCGACTTGTCTTATACCTACCTTGATCAACCCTTTAGTGATACCGTCTACGTTGTTCAAAAAACTGTTGTGACCAGTAGTCCTCCAACTAAAGATTTTAAAAACTTGTCATTCTTACCGCCTTTTTTTGACTCCGTAAACAATATTTTTGACAAACATAATGAAGACAATTACAT
>DASVST010000312.1:0-8074 GCA_036387965.1 Segetibacter sp.
GTTTTATGGCTAAGGCAGGTTGGAAAGTACAAGTTGTAGAAAAGAATAGCGAGCCCGGGGGAAGAGCAAGGAAATTTGAGGCGGATGGTTTTAGATTTGATATGGGTCCAAGCTGGTACTGGATGCCAGATGTTTTTGAAAGATTTTTTAGCCTGTTTGGTAAGAAGGTAAGTGACTACTACAAGTTGCTGCGATTAGATCCCTCATACAAAGTATTTTGGCCAGATAGTGAAAGCGAAATACCTGCTGATTACCATGAATTAAAAGAGTTATTTGAAACAATTGAACCAGGAAGCAGTAACAATTTGGATGCCTTCTTAAAAGAGGCAGCCTACAAATATGAAATAGGAATCAAGAAGCTCGTCTTAAAGCCCGGGCAATCTTTACTTGAATTTGCCGATAAAGATTTGATAAAAGGGATTTTTAAGCTGGATGTTTTTACATCAATGAAAAAGCACGTAGCTAAATATTTCAAGAGTCAGAAGTTGGGGGAATTGATGGAATTTCCTGTTCTTTTTTTAGGAGCGCTACCAGAAGATACGCCTGCATTATATAGTCTGATGAATTATGCCGATATTAAGGGTGGAACCTGGTATCCTGAAGGTGGAATGTATAGCATTGTTGATGCAATGTTTACTCTTGCAAGAGAACTTGGTGTAGAATTTTTCTTTAACCAGGATGTGAAGAGAATCGAAGTTGAAAAATCAGTTGTAAAAAAGGTAATAACTGAAGATAAGGTGTTTAATGGCGATGCAGTTATTGCTGGTGCCGATTATCATCACGTAGAGACGCACCTTCTGGAAAAAAAATGCAGGAGCTATAGCGATGCCTACTGGGAGAAAAGAGTGTTAGCTCCGGGGTGCCTTTTATACTATGTCGGTTTGAATAAAAGATTAAAGAACATCAATCATCATTCATTATTTTTCGATGTGCCTTTCGAAGCTCATGGTAAAGAGATTTATAAAACTAAAGAGTGGCCAAAGGAACCTTTGTTTTATGTAAGTGCTACTTCCGTTAGTGATGATAATGTTGCACCCGAAGGTTGCGAAAATTTATTTTTTTTAATACCAGTTGCTGCCGGATTAAAGAACGATACTGAAGAATTACGTGAGAGATATTTTAAATTGATTGTAGAGCGTATGGAGAAAAGAATCGGACAATCAATTACAAGTTCGATTATATTTAAGAAAACCTTTGCGCATACTGATTTCGTACATGAGTATAACGCATTTAAAGGGAACGCTTACGGGCTTGCAAACACGTTATCACAAACTGCCATTCTTAAACCATCTATAAGAAGCAAGAAAGTAAAGAACTTATTTTATACCGGACAGCTCACTGTGCCTGGACCTGGAGTGCCCCCGAGTTTAATAAGTGGAGAAGTGGTTGCGACGGAAGTGGTGAAAAGTTTTGGTGTTTAACAATTAGGCTTAAGTTGAAGGATAGAATACATTCGAAGTGAGTGACACAACGATGTTCAGTAGAGAACAATTGTTGGTAACATAAAAATTATAATTACATGATACAATTGTTTCATGAAGTAAGTGAAAAGTGTAGCAAAGTGACAACTGAGAAATACAGTACATCATTTGCTTCAGCCATTAAACTTTTGCATGGCGATCTAAGGATCCCTGTATATAACATTTATGGTTTTGTCCGCTTCGCAGATGAGATTGTAGATACCTTTCACGAGTTTGATAAAAAGCAACTTCTTTCAGAATTTAAGAAAGAAACATACGAGGCATTGGATAGAGGTATAAGCTTGAACCCGATCCTTCATAGTTTTCAAAGAACAGTGAATGAGTACAAAATTGACAGGGAACTGATTGATGCTTTCTTTAAAAGCATGGAGCAGGATTTAGATAAATCGCACTACAACGCCACAGAGTTTAATGAATATATTTATGGGAGTGCAGAAGTAGTGGGTTTAATGTGTTTGTATATATTTTGTGATGGCGAAGCTTCAAAGTACGACGAATTAAAAGTGTATGCAAGAAGACTGGGTGCAGCATTTCAAAAGGTAAATTTTTTGAGAGATCTTAAGGCAGATTTCAAAGGATTAGAAAGAGTTTATTTTCCAGGCTGCGATTTTTTAAATTTTAGTGAGGAGAATAAAAAATGTATTGAAGCAGATATTCAAAACGACTTCAACCTCGCCTATCAGGGAATAGTCAAGCTGCCGCTAAAAGCCAGGTTTGGAGTGTATGTTGCCTATAAATATTATCTCTCCTTGTTTAGAAAAATAAAGGCGGTTGAACCACAAAAAATAATGGAAGAACGAATACGTATTCCTAATTATGGTAAGGCAATGATACTTGCAAAGGCAGGATTGAGAAGCCAGTTTAATATCTTGTAGGTTCTCGCAATCCATCTTAATTTTACCGAATGGAAGAAGTGATTTTAGTGAATGAGTATGATGAGCCATTGGGATCGATGGAAAAGATGCAAGCACATTTAAAGGCTGTTTTACATCGTGCTTTTAGCGTATTTATTTTCAACACAAAAGGTGAGATGCTTCTACAACAGCGTGCACTCACAAAGTATCATAGCGGTGGATTATGGACGAATGCCTGTTGTAGCCATCCACGGCCTGGTGAGACTAATGAAGATGCTGCCCAGAGAAGGTTGCAGGAAGAGCTTGGCTTTATAACTCCTTTACAAAAGGCATTTTCTTTTACCTATAAAGCACCTTTCGACAATGGATTAACTGAGAATGAATTCGACCACGTTTTCGTGGGGATCTATGATGGTGAGATTGTGCCTGTTGCAACAGAAGTGCAGGATTTTTGCTTTAAAAAACTGGATGATATTTCTACTTCGCTTCAAAGTCATCCTAAGAAATATACTGAATGGTTTCACCTTGCATACCCGAGAGTTGCAAAGTGGTTAACAGATGAAAAGAGGATTTTATGAACTGGTTAATTTATATAGGAATAGTACTAACAACCTTTTTCTTAATGGAAGGTGTTGCATGGCTTACACATAAGTATGTTATGCATAAATGGCTTTGGTATCTGCATGAAGATCATCATAAAGGAGCACCCGGGTTCTTCGAAAAAAATGATGCCTTCTTTTTAATATTTGCCATACCAAGTTTTCTTTTAATTCTATTTGGGAGCATCTATGAAGTGTATTGGGTTGTTAGCATAGGCGCGGGGATAGCTTTATATGGTGCTGCTTATTTCCTTGTTCATGATATCATCATCCACCAACGATTTAAGTTATTTACACGTACCAATAATACTTTTGTACGAACCGTACGTTGGGCACATAAAATGCATCACAAGCACCTTGAAAAAGAAGACGGAGAAAGTTTTGGGATGCTTTTCGTCGCTAAAAAATACTGGCAGAAAGTTAAGAGCGACAATGAAAGGATGAGGGCAAACCAGGCATCTTAGATACTTTAATTAATTTTACAATAAGGCTGTGAGTAATCATGGCCTTATTCGTTTAATTTCGCCGTTAAATCTAATACATGCAAACTGCAGAAGATATCAGGCTCTTGAATGATAAAATACAGGATGCTGCACAATTTGTAGAAAGGCTTAGGAGCGAACTTTCGAAAGTGGTTGTCGGGCAGCTTTATATGGTTGACAGGTTGATGATTGGACTGCTTAGTAACGGACACGTGCTGTTAGAAGGTGTTCCGGGGTTAGCTAAAACACTTACAATAAAATCACTGGCACAGTCCATAAATGCTAAGTTTAGTCGTATCCAATTTACGCCGGATCTTTTGCCTGCCGATGTAATCGGAACGATGATTTACAACCAACCCCGAAACGAATTCCTCATACGAAAAGGCCCCATATTTGCAAATTTTATTCTCGCTGATGAGATCAATCGTGCCCCGGCTAAAGTGCAGAGTGCTCTACTTGAAGCGATGCAGGAAAAGCAGGTAACTATTGGAGATGAAACGCACAAACTCGAGGAACCCTTTCTCGTATTAGCAACTCAAAACCCGCTCGAGCAGGAAGGTACATACGCCTTACCAGAAGCACAAGTGGATCGTTTTATGTTGAAGGTTGTGGTAGGTTATCCATCAAGAAATGAAGAACAGAAGATTATTAGACAACAGGTGCAGGGTGAAGCTTTACTCCCGGTGCAACAGGTTGTTAGTGTACAGGAAATCTTAAGAGCAAGAGAGTTGGTTAGGCAGGTTTATATGGATGAGAAAGTAGAGCAGTATATAATTGATATAGTTTTTGCCACACGATATCCAGAGCAATACAGGTTAGACAGAATAAAGCCATTAATAAGTTATGGTGGTTCGCCACGGGCAAGTATTAATCTTGCACTTGCTTCCAAAGCACATGCATTCATGAGCAGACGTGGTTTTGTAACTCCTGACGATGTTAAAGCGATTTGTAAAGATGTAATGCGTCATAGAATCGGTTTAACCTATGAAGCGGAGGCCGAGAATATTACCGCAGAACACATAATAGATGATATTCTTAAAGCCATACAGGTACCTTGATTTCTACAACAGAAATATTAAAGAAAGTAAGAGAGCTTGAGATAAAAAGCAAAAAGCTCACGAACCATTTATTTACTGGTGAATATCATACTGCTTTCAAAGGAAGAGGTATGTCTTTTAAAGAAGTAAGAGAATACCAGCCGGGTGATGATGTAAGGTTTATTGAGTGGAACGTTTCTGCAAGAATGGGTCATCCTTACAGCAAGTTGTTTGAAGAAGAAAGAGAACTTACCGTTTATTTATTGGTTGATGTAAGTGCAAGTAATTTGTTTGGAACATTCAGGCAAAGCAAAAAAGATCTGATAACAGAAATATGCGCAGTGCTTGCATTCTCTGCAAGTACAAATAATGATAAAGTAGGTATTATTTTCTTCAGCGATAAATTAGAAAAATATATACCTCCAAAAAAAGGTAAGGATCACATATTGCATATCGTAAGGGAGCTTATAAATTTTAAACCGCAAAGTGTTCAGACGAATATTATAAACGGTTTGAATTTTTTAAATAATGTTTCTAAACACAAGAGCATTGTTTTTTTATTGAGTGATTTTGCAGATGCAGGTTACCAGGATGCATTACGAGTTGCTTCGAAAAAACACGATGTAATAGGGATGCAGGTATATGATCAGCGTGATGAAAACCTGCCGCAGGTGGGCCTTCTAAATGTGGTAGATTCAGAAACAGGAAAAATGGTAACCTTAAATACAGATGATCCTTTTACGCGGTATAGATACAATCAACAATTCTTAAGAGTCTTGGATGATGCAAAACAATCTTTCAAAAAAGCAGGTGCAGACTTAATACAGGTTTCTACTGGTCAGGATTACGTAAAACTCTTACAGCAATTTTTTATCCGCAGAGCATAGTGAAACTTGCAAAAACATACATCTTTCTTCTTCTAATTCTCATAGCTACTTTGGGCAATGAACATGCGTTTTCCCAAACCATCTCAGCGCAGGTAGATAGAGAAAAGATAATGATAGGTGAAAAGATTTTGCTGACTGTAAAAGTTGAAGATGTAAAGCCGCAAAGTGGAATCATACAATGGATTGACTTACCTGATACAATAAACCATTTTGAAGTAATTGAAAGAGGCAAAATAGACACCATAAAAGTAGATGGAATTATAAACTACCAGCAGGTAATCAACATAACTTCCTTTGATAGTGGTCGTTGGGAAATACCTTCACTCAGTGTCCAGGTTAGTTCTGCCACCTCCCCATTATCAACATCACCTATTACCATTGATGTTATTCCCGTTGACGTTTCGCAGCTGAAGGATTACCACGACATCAAGGAAATTGTAGAAGTGAAAGATGAGAAGTCAAAGCTGATTATCATCTTGCTTATTATTGTCACGCTTATTGCGCTGGCACTTGTTATATGGTTGTCCAGGAGAAAACGGAACGCTATAATAGAAGCTCCTCAACCTCAAGGAAGCCTTGAGCCGCTTGATTGGGCACTGGCAGAATTAAATAAACTCCAGCAGGAAAACCTACCTTCAAAGGGTTTGGTAAAACAGTTCTATCAACGAATGACAGACATCAGCAGGCAATACTTTTATCGCCAGTTAAAACATTCAGCTTTACATCAAACATCAGATGAGTGGATGTTTTCATTACAGGATATGCCTGTAGATAATCAAACAAAAACATCATTCTTCCAGTTTATCCGCTTAGCTGATACAGTAAAATTTGCCAAGTATCTTCCACCTGCAGAAGAACATGATCATTCACTTAACACTGCAGCAAATATGTTTAAGAGCGTAGCAGATCTGAGGTTTGCTAATCTTGCTAACAACATTCAACGATAACCACATTGATACACCTAATGCTATCTTTGTTCTGAAGATGAAAGCACTTATTTATAAATCTACCGGTAGCTGGTACGTAGCAAAAGCTGAAGACGGAAAGTTTTACAATGCACGTATAAAGGGCGTAATGAAAATAGATGGAATCACGTCAACTAACCCGATTGCTGTAGGCGATAATGTGGTTATGGAGATGGAAGATGGTTCAGAAAAAAATACGGTAATTGATGAAATTTTAGACAGAAAAAATTACATCGCCAGGGTATCACCTCACAACAAACACCAACATCACATTGTTGCATCTAATCTCGATCAAACACTGTTGTTCGCCACATTAAAAGATCCAAAAACATCGCAGGGATTTATTGATCGTTTTTTAGTTTCATCGGGATCATACCACATACCCGCAATTGTTGTGTTTAATAAAGCAGATGTTTATCGGCAAAAAGAGTTGGATAAGTTCTCTGAGGTAAAGGAGATCTATGAAAGTATAGGATACAAGGTAATTCTTACCAGCATGGTTACTAAGCAGGGAACTGAAGAAGTAAGGGAACTACTTAGAAACAAAGTAACTCTGATGAGTGGGCATAGCGGTGTAGGAAAATCAACTTTCATCAACACACTGTTTCCTCAGCTAAAACTTAAAACCAAAGAAGTAAGTAACTGGAGTGGTAAGGGTATGCACACTACGACGTTTGCAGAAATGTTTGACCTGCCAATCAACGGGCAAATCATTGATACTCCTGGTGTGAGAGAGTTTGGATTAGTCGACATTACTAAACAAGAGCTGTCACATTATTTTCCTGAAATGGCGAGACTACTAAATGACTGCCAGTTCAATAATTGCATGCACATAAATGAACCGGGTTGTGCAATAAAAAAAGCGGTCAATGATGATGTTATTCACCAGGACCGCTATGTAAGTTATCTTACCATTCTTGATACAATGGAAGCAAAAAGTTATTAGAAGAACTTCCTCTCTAACATAGATGCAAGCTCAGTTACAGCATCATTATCTCTGATGTTTCCCGGAAATATTGAAACGCCGTTATAGATGTTATAGTGCAGCTTCATTGGATGTCCCTTGTACTTAAAGTTCCAGTCAACAGAGTCAAAGTGGTCTAATTTTTCAGTAAACTTTATCTTTAAATCAGTTGCAAGAGTGTTGGCTATGCTATAGAATTTTTTTATACCGCAATTGTCATCAATTACAGCTTCTACGGTGCCTGATTCATTTCTTAATTGGTAGCTCATGTTTGGATATTTGAGATCAGTATTAACTTCTAAATTTCGGCGCTCTCTTTAGAGCTTTCATTGTTTTAGCATCACCACTTAGCACTTTCTCCGCCCCTATATTTTTACCGCTACTCGGGCAACCTTTAGTTGCACGACACGATACCATACTCATAGACCCCGCAGCAACCAAAAAGAATAAAACAACTTTCATAATATTTTGTTAGTTATGTTACAGCATTTTTACTGCTTAAACATCGTTGCATCGCACTCTTCAACCGCATCGCAATACTCACTATAAAAGAGCGAAGCGTATAATAGAACGCTGCATCTCGCGATTTATTTTTCAGCAGCGTTATATCTTTCAAACCACGACGAATATTTAATATAATTATTAGCAATCCGATCAATTTCGCCACTTATAAGCCCTTCAGGTATATCTTTCACCTTTTTCGCCGGTACACCTGCATAAATGCTTCTCGCCTCAACAACAGTACCTTCAAGAACTACAGCACCGGCAGCTATAATCGAATTGCTGTTTATCACACACCTATCCA
>DASVST010000313.1:0-5539 GCA_036387965.1 Segetibacter sp.
CAGTGATCAACCGAAAGATAGCAGCCTTTGGGTAACAGAACGCTTTGTTGAAGAAGTAGGACAGGTAAGAAAAGCATTAGGTTTGAACAAGGATAATTTTTATTTATTAGGAAGCAGTTGGGGCGGTATATTGGCTATGGAATATGCATTAAAATACCAAGACAACCTTAAAGGACTCATCATAAGTAATATGATGGCAAGCATTCCTGATTACGAAAAGTACAACGGTAAGCTCAGAAGCCAAATGCGGCAAACATTGGTTGATAGTTTACAGGCCTATGAAGCATTGGGACAATATAAAAACCCAGATTATCAGACACTGGTGTTTAATGAGTACTATACGAAACATCTATGTCGCTTAACCGAATGGCCCGACCCTGTTATGCGTAGCTTTAAACATGTGAACGAAGAAATTTATGTGATGATGCAGGGACCAAGTGAGTTTAAAACCGGTGGCCGCTTAATTACATGGGATAGAAAAAAAGATCTTCCAAAAATTAAAGTTCCAACGTTAACAATAGGTGCTCAGTTCGATACGATGGATCCTGAACATATGAAGTGGATGAGCAAGCAGGTGCAAAAAGGAGACTATCTTTTCTGCCCTAATGGAAGCCATTTAGCTATGTGGGATGATCAGAAAACATACATTAATGGAGTACTTAAATTCATAAGAAGTGTTGATGAAGGGAACTTTAAAAAGTAACAACACATCTTACTTCTTCTTTTCAAGATATTTTACAATAGCTAAGCGAATATCAGATTTAACACTGGTTGTTGATGTTTCGGCAGGATAAACTCTTACTATAGCAGGATTTTTTTCATTTAAGAAATCGAGGTTTGCTTCTTTACCAGTGATTAAAAAATCTGTCATTGCTACGCGGTATGCTCTATCGGGATTTATAATTCCATTATTCACAGTCCATGTTCCTGTAGTTGCGTTGTATGCAGTTGGCTGCGACTGAAGATAACCGCCAATGCCGGTGTTCTTACGCCCCGCTTCAAGCACTTGCAATAACAGACTTCCTTTCATATCAACTTCACGAATCCCACCTCCAAAAGGTAAAGTCCTTATTATGTCGTATTGAGTTATTGGAGGTGTGAGAATATCATCTACCCGTATAGATCCGGAATTTACAATTACCACTTCGGCCTGCGGGCAGGCATCAGCCATTGCTGCTGTTATTAATCTTGTAAGATTAGTTGATCCTCTGCGGGCTTCTGTTTCCCTTCCATCCAATGGTTCGCCGGAGGCAATCATAATTCTTCTTGCTTCAAAACCCAAAGAAGCATAATTGTTCTCAGCAATTGTACTCCATTTTTGTACTACAACATTTGTGCTGCTATCTAAACTTATCTTCTCATCTATATATTTAAGCTCTGTGTCAACATCAATTTTATTTTTTCTTTTGTTGATTTCCAACTCAACTATATAGGCAGACTTTGCATTTGCATGTGCCTTTGTTATATAAACGTTTCCAACTTTCTGATAGCGCATATTGTGCTCATGCCCGCCAATTATCATAGCAAGTCCGGGAATTTCCTGCGCAAGCTTTACGTCGTCTGCCATGTACTGATGAGTGATTGCAACCACTGCATCGCACGAATCTTTAATTTGATTATACAGCTCTTTTGCAGTTGATAAGGGATCTGTGTAACTCACATACTCAGCCCTGTTAAAGGGAAGTGTAAGGCCGATGAAACCGATTTTAGCCGTTGTTCCATCTTTATCCTTCACGTTCATTATAAACGTTTTCGGAAACGGAGGCATGCCTGTGTTGTTGTTTTTAGCAAAAGGAAACACACCATCTTTTCTTTTGTGAAATGCATTAGATGCAACCCATTGAAACCCTGATTCATTTATCCTGTCCTGCAACTCGCTTTCCGTTATATCAAACTCGTGGTTGCCAAAAACAGCGATGTCCATGCCCGCAGCATTCATTGCATCAACCATTTGTTTGCCACGAATGCGTTTACCTTCGTATTGCAAACTGTTGTATACTGATGGACTTACAAAGTCACCAGCCATTACTAAAAACGTATTTGGGTTTTGCTTTAGATAATGCTTTTTTAATGTTGCAACCCTTGCCATACCACCTTCTTTACCGCCACTCAATGGAGCAATTTCATAGACATCGTTAACCTGTACAAATACAACTTCTATCTTTCCGTCTTCTCTTGTTGCCGTGAGGTTTCGGGTAGTTCTGCAGGAGATGGCTCCAAAAAGAAGTGCAAATGATATTAGTTGCAAAAATCGTTTCATATCCATTTTTATAGAAGCAAATTTATAGAATTGATCTTAGCTGAAGCCATTGTGAAATAACATCATTGCTAAACAAAGTCTCTACCTAGATAGTCGCACTGAAGATCTGAGATATGGAGTTAGCAAATCCGAAGTTCAACAAATTGCCGGCATCACCTGTGAAGACATTTTATTTAAAGAAATTACCTCCAATTGCAAGGATAGGAGGTCTTTATAAACTTGTTTACTAAAGAGCATTCCCTAAATTGTGACATAAACCATTTGCTCTTATATATGCATCCAACAATCTTTTTTAAATATTTTGTAATTGCTTCTTTAGTTCTAACATCTGCTGGACGCAGCTTTGCCCAGCCAGCTAAAGTCGAAGCAGGTATAAAAAACATTATGAAAGAGTTTGAAGTTGTAGGGCTTTCTGTAGCTGTTGTAAAAAAAGGGAAAATCATTTATAACAACTCATTCGGGTTAAAAGATATTGAGTCTAATACCCCAATGGCAAACAACACTCTTTTCAGAATAGCTTCAATATCCAAGTCTTTTTCAGCAACCTCCATCATGCAACTGGTAGAGGCAGGAAAGATATCTCTGGACGATGACTTTAGTAAACTAATAGGTTTTACCATCAGAAATCCAAAATTCCCGGAGACCGTTATCACTTTAAGAATGGTAATGTCTCACACATCAAGTATAAACGACAGCCAGGGTTATTTTAACCTGGATGTTATCAATCCCGGCAAAGGGGCTAACTGGCAAAAATGTTTCAGTGACTATGAGCCTGGCAAAGGGTATCGTTATTGTAACCTGAATTACAATATGGTTGGCGCCGTGATAGAAAAAGTATCTGGTGAGCGTTTTGATAAATATGTAAAACTGCACATCTTAACTCCTTTAAAGTTGTATGGCGGATATTGGGTTGATTCACTTGATGCAGGTAGGTTTGCAACGTTGTATGATTATGACTCCACAAAAAAGTTTACACCCGCTCCCCTGGCATATGCACCGAGGAGAGAAGAAATAAAAAGTTACACGATTGGATATAGCACGCCGGTTTTTTCTCCAACTGGCGGGATGAAAATATCTGCTGCTGATCTTGCAAAGTATATGACAATGCATATGAACAAGGGGAAATATAAAGGAGTAAGAATTATCTCTAAAAAAAGCGCAATTACAATGCAGACTAAAATTGCCGACAACGGTTACGGGCTTGCTTTAACTACCACCGATAAACTGATACCAGGTAAAACAATGACCGGGCACACAGGCTCAGCCTATGGACTTTACAGCGCAATGTTCTTTCATCCAAAAGAGAAATTTGGCATCGTGGTAATAACGAATGGCTGTAACCCTGTTTACAAAAACGGCTTCACCCAGGCAATAAGCAAAACAGTAAATGTTCTTTACGATAATCTTCTTCAATAAGATCATACAACTGTACTTGAACTTAACTGAAATACTTCAGCAGCTTATTACCGGACTTCAGCAAACAACACTGCTCGAATTTATAGCCGTCATCGCCGGCATTGTAAGTGTTTGGTTTAGCAGGAAAGAGAACATCTTAGTTTATCCAATTGGGTTGATAAATACAATCATCTACATATACCTGAGTGTGAAGGGTCATCTTTTAGGAGAGGCAAGTGTAAATTTATATTATACGATCATGAGTATTTATGGATGGATGCTTTGGTCGAAAAAAGATGATAGAGAACATGTGCTGTTGGTTATAAAACATAGCAATCAACGTGAGTGGCTTGTACAACTCGCTTTTTTTGCATTCTTTTATATAGGTATCTATTTTGCTCTAAATTTTTTGAAAGACAATTTTGCACCAGGGGCAATTCCAGCTGCGGATGCATTTGCTTCAGCTACTGCATATACAGGCATGTGGCTTATGGCAAAGAAAAAAGTTGAAAGCTGGTATTGGTGGATCGCAACAAATATTGCTTCCATTCCTTTGTATTTTCTCAAAGGTTATGTTTTTACAAGCTTCCAGTTTTTGGTGTTGTTGATACTTGCGGTTGCGGGGTTGGTATCGTGGAGGCAAAAAGCTAAGTATGCAAGAAGTTAAAAAAATTGCTGTTATAGGACCGGAGAGTACAGGAAAAAGTACTTTATGTGAACAGCTTGCAAATCACTACAACACGCTATGGTGCCCTGAATATGCAAGAGAATATTTACTCAGAAATGGCGCCTCCTATATTTATGAAGACTTACTTGAAATAGCAAAGGGACAGATGAGGTTAGAGGATGAATATATGGGAAAGGTGTCGGGAGGAATAGAAGTTAGGAGCCAGGAGATAGGAGATAGAAATAATCAAGTTCCTGATAGCTCCGAAACTGGAAACCGGAAACTGGAAACTGGAAACTTCAAACCTTTTTTCATTGATACAAACATGTATGTAATGAAGGTTTGGTGTGAGTTCGTTTATGAAAAATGCCACCAGTATATTCTTGATGAGATCGTTGAAAGAAAGTACGATTTGTACTTATTGTGTAATATAGATCTGCCTTGGACAAAGGATGACTTAAGAGAATACCCCGATTATGAAAGCAGGGCAAAGCTTTATCATATTTATAAAGATATTCTTTTAGATCAGCACGTGCCGTGGGCAAGTATTTCAGGTAGTAACGAAGAGAGAAAATTAAGTGCGATAGAAGCGATAGACAACCTTTTATTTACCTCGTATGGTTAGCTGATGCAACAAGCAAGTGTTGCACATCAGGATCGTCGCTAATATTATTCATCTGCCGTAAAATGCGTTGATGGCGATAATTTACCCAGTTGCTCATAGGCTTTACCGTATATCTTTTAGGATTAGGTAGGGATGCTATGATCTTTGCAGCTTCGGTGCGGCTTAAATTTTTTGCAGGCTTTCTAAAATAACTTTTGGCGGCAGCTTCAATACCGAAGATTCCTTTACCCATTTCAGCTTCATTCAAATATACTTCGAGTATCCGTTCTTTACCCCAAATCAGTTCGATCATAAAAGTGAAGTATATCTCCGGAATTTTCCTGATGTATTTGCCGATGCCGCTACCCTGCCATAGAAAAACATTTTTAGCCACCTGCTGAGAAATCGTGCTTGCTCCGGCGCCCCTTGTCTTTTTCCTTTTGGTTGGCTTTTGTTGCATGCTTTTTTCAATAGACTTCCAGTCGAAGCCCATGTGATCTGGAAACAACTGATCTTCACTTGCCATTACAGCCAGCTTTGCTGATGGGGAAATTTCATGCAGGCGTACATGATCTCTTTTCATTCCGTGACCCTGTAGAAAACTCACTATTTG
>DASVST010000314.1:0-23612 GCA_036387965.1 Segetibacter sp.
GATAATATTCTAAACGACGGCGCAATGCCTTTAGAAGTTTTAGAAACTAAAATGAGTGAGTGGGCAAAGAGAGTCGGGAGTAAGAAGTAAGGAGCCGAAGTTTAGAAGTATATACGAAGATGCATATAAGAGTTTAGCTCAAAAAATTTGCACCTTTGCAGATGCTCATCAGGCTACATCCACAAAATCCACAGCCGCGCCAGGTTAAAGCTGTTGTAGAATGCCTGCTCGATGGTGGGGTAATAGTTTATCCTACAGATACTATTTACGGATTAGGATGCGATATTTTCAAACCAAAAGCAATTGAACGAATCGCACGGATCAAACATGTTGAACCCCAAAAAGCGCAACTCAGTTTTGTTGTTTATGATCTTAGTGACTTGAGTAAGTACACAAAGAATATATCAACTCCCCTTTATAGAATTTTAAAAACTCACCTCCCCGGACCTTACACTTTTATACTTCCAGCAAGTAAGGAAGTACCAAAAATTTTGCAAAGCAAAAAGAACACAATTGGTTTGCGTGTACCAGAAAACCTAATTGCAAGTACTATAGTTCATGAGCTTGGGCATCCATTGTTAAGTGCATCTCTACCAGGGGAAATGGTGGAAGAGTATACTGATCCCGAACTCATCTACGAAAACTTTAAGAACCTCGTTGATATTGTTATTGATGGAGGATCAGGTGGAATGGTGCCTTCAACTATAATTGACTGTACCGAGGAACCTTATGAGGTAATGAGGCAAGGATTGGGAGAATGGACTGAGTGATTACATTATAACAGCTTCCCTTTCTTCAAAATCAAGTGAAAGTTGTGATGTATTGAAGCTCCAAGTCATCCGGTGATATTTAGTTAACCCATAAGCTTCTATCGCAACCCTGTGCTCCTCAGTTCCATATCCCTTGTTACTATTCCAGTTATACAATGGAAATTCGTTGTGGAGGTTTTGCATGAATTCGTCCCTGTAGGTTTTAGCAAGTACGCTTGCTGCAGCAATAGAAGAATATAATCCATCACCTTTTATGATGCACTTATGTTTTACATCATTATACGGGTAGAAACGATTGCCATCAATCAATAAATACCTGGGCTTTCTCTTTAATTTATCGATAGCTAAATGCATCGCTTTTATTGATGCTTTTAAAATGTTTATACGATCAATCTCTTCATTACAAACACTTGCTACACCATAACACACTGCTTCTTTTTCAATAATCGGCCTAAGCTCATCACGCTGTGCTTTGTTTAACTGCTTGCTGTCATTTAAAAAAGGATGTGAAAAGTCTTTCGGTAAAATAACCGCGGCGGCGAATACAGGACCTGCATAACATCCTCTACCTGCTTCATCGCAGCCTGCTTCTGTGTATCTCTTCTGGTAAAAGGGTTGGAGCATTTATCTGGTAACTATGGAACGAAAATAAAATAATTCTTTTCATAATTGCGGTAAAAAGTTAATCCATTGATTACGATTACTTTTGCGGCAGAGTTAGTAAAGCAATTCACCTAAATACACATTCAAGAAAATATTTATGCAGGCGGAGAGGTCAGATAGAATAGTAGCAAATTGGATCTTGTTAGGAATTGTGATGCTGATAATACAGGTTTTACTTGGGGGTATAACACGATTAACCGGCTCTGGTTTATCTATCACTGAATGGAAACCTATAATGGGCGCATTACCGCCGATAAATCAAACCGATTGGGAGAGAGCATTTTCTAAATATCAGCAAATAGCACAATACAAATTTCTCAACACGCACTTTAGTTTAAGTGAGTTTAAGTTTATTTTTTTCTGGGAGTGGTTTCATCGCCTGTGGGCACGTATAATTGGAGTAGTATTTCTTATTCCTTTTATTTATTTCCTGGTAAAGAAGTATTTTAAAAGCTGGATGATTGTACCGCTAATTATCCTGTTTTTATTAGGTGCTATGCAAGGTGCAATTGGATGGATAATGGTACAAAGCGGTTTGAACGAAAGTGACTTGTATGTAAGTCACATCAGGTTGGCAGCGCATTTTATTGCTGCAATGGTTTTGATTGCATATGCATTGGTTTTTTGGCTGCGAATGAAAGTTCCTTCACAAAATATTGTGGTACAACCAGCATTAAAATACTGGGCAGTTACAATCATGTTTCTCCTGGTAATACAATTAATATATGGAGCATTTATGGCTGGACTTAAAGCGGCACCTGTAGCACCTACATGGCCTTCAATAAATGGCATGTGGTTTCTTCCATCATTTTTTCCTGATGGTCTCAACAGCATCTTTCATAACAAGATAGCAATTCATTTTGTTCATAGAAACCTTGCATATCTTCTTGTAGTACTTATCATTATCTGGTGGTGGAAAGCGAAAAATATTTCTTATTCCAGAGACTTTAATCTTGCAAGAAACCTGGTAATAACTTTTGTATTACTACAGGTGGCACTTGGTATAATAACAGTTCTAACCAGTCAAAAAATAGTAGCCGGTAAGTTTGGTGTTTATGAATGGATGGCTCAATTGCACCAGTTGGTTGGCATGTTGCTGTTTTTAAGTTTAGTAGCTGTTTTGTATCTTACAAGAGCAAAAAAACAAGCATCGCGTATTTAATCATTGGTATTTATTAGTATTCAAAATGAAAAAAAGCTTTCTTTATCTGATTACTACATTTGGTGTTTACTTGATTGTATCAACCATTATAGAATTGGTAAACAATGAATTTGTCTTCTCAACTATAATAGGACTAAATGTTTTAAAAAAATGTCTGATTTTAATTGTCCTATCAGTAGTATTAAGTGTACTATTCTATTTTGTTGATTTATTAATTATAAAGATTAGAAAAAAACCGACTAAGCCAGTCCAATAAAAAATGCCCTGGCATGGCAGGGCATAGTATAAATAATTCTTTTTTTAATCTCTATTGCTTCCTCTTATTTCTCGCAGCATCAACCACTTGCTTTTGTTTTTCAATTTCTGCCTTTCTTGACTCCTGTGCTTTCTTATTTTCTGCAATATCCTCTTCTAATTTTCTTCTTTTCTTTTCAAGATCATTGCCATCATCTACAGCGTTGTTATATCTTTTTTCTGCTTTCTTCAAATTCTCTTCTTCGTTCAAAATGTCTTTATCAATTGATGCACTTTCGGCCTGAACATTTAGTGTATTTAAAAAAGATTTCCCATTTCTTACTGCATCACCGTCTCGGGTTTCGTTTATAAAAGCATCGTATGAATCGCTGATTAGCATGTAAACTTTTGACTGACCGCTCTCCTTTTTACCCAACCTTTCAGTTTTAAAATACAGGTTATACTTGCCTGATCCGAGCTCAGGCATATCAACATTTTTATAAACTAAGTAGCCATCATTTTCTTTGCCTGTAAAACCCATCTGGCTCATTTTTTTTTTGATACCATTTGTGGCAACATCAGGAGAATATGGGAGTTCATTGATGATTGCCATTTTAGGCATCCTGTTGATTTTAGCTTCTCCAACATAGGATTGTGCAACTGCGTGCAGGTTAAAAATGGAAACTGCCAATAATAAAAAGTATATCTATTTCATAATTCTTAATTTGTTTTTAGAGGATGCAAATGCAGTGCCACCAGCTATAAAGGTTGAATCAATTTAAAGCAATTCGGAATGATTTCAATTTTAAATTCCTCATGTGTTTGCCGCGGTTCTCCATCTATATGAAAAGGTGCATGTTTAAAATTTCGAATGGTAAGAGAAGCTGCCTGAAAGTATAGAATGTTCTTATGCGTAATGTCCTCAACCATTTGCTGTAGCTTATTATTCCCCCTGATCTGCCTGAATATTGCGAAGGGCAATCTTGCCTTATTCATCTTTTGAACAATTACAATATCAAGCAATCCATCATTAAGACTTGCCTGCGGAGCAATCATAAAATTATTTCCAAATTGGTTGCTGTTTGCTATGCTTATTAAAAAGGCTTCACTATAAAATGAGAAGTTCTCAAGTACAACTTCAAATTGGTAAGGAAGCGCTTTAAAATAATGATATAAACTTTGCTGGGTATAAGTCAACAGTCCGCGGGAAGCTTTTGAAGCAAATTCGTTTGCAACGTATGCATCAAAACCTAACCCGCTAAGCATGCAACTAAACTGATCATTTATAGTAAACGCATCAACAAGTGCTGACTCACCTTTAAAAATAATATTCAATGCCTTTAATGGATTCCTTGGAATGCCTGCACAACATGCAAGTCCGTTACCACTACCAGTGGGAATGATTCCGAATTGGACGTCTTCTTTGTGCAAAGCATTTACCAACTGGTTTATTGTACCATCACCACCCACAAGAATAACATCGGTGATATTTTCTTTTCTTATCTTCTCTTTTAAAAATTCATAATCACCGTGAGGATTGGTAGAAAGGACTTCAAACTCCAGGTCAGCTTCTTCCGTTTTCTTCTCAATTATTTTTCTAAGAACACCTTTCTTTCCTGTACCAGAAATAGGGTTGATGAGATAAACAAGCTTTCTTGGTATGTTGCTCATCAGGTAATTGAAATTCTACAGACAAATACCCTTCTCACTCTTACCACGGCTGCTTTTTTAGGATCTTTTGGAATAGCCATAGTGTATATAGAGTATGTTTCACCTTTCTTCAGTTTAGAAACAATACTTTTTAGCGATACCTCGTATTTACCACTTGTTTTATTAGGAAGAACTTTCAGAATTGACTGATCGGTATCATCATAGATTTCGAAAGTTCTCTTCCAGTCTTTCTCCTTACTCCATTCAGTATTTACAATCGACAATTTACCAGTAGCTGCAGATTTTAATTTTGAGTTCACAGATAACAGCTTACCCGTGTCTTCTTCCTTTAGATTTACATAGATCGTTTTGCCTTGAGCAGAAACTTGTAAGCCGCCTTTTTGCGCCTCGGCTTCCTGTAATAAAAAGGTTGTCAAAAGTATAAGTATGTATTTCATGAATGTTCTTTTGATGGATTACGCAAACATCGCTCCTTAATGTTCACTCAAATACATGATTACCATCTTATTAACGCACTGCCCCATGTAAAGCCACTTCCGAAGGCTGCAAGGCAAACCAGGTCTCCTTCTTTTATTTTTCCCTCCTGCCATGCTTCGCATAAGGCTAATGGTATACTCGCCGCTGTTGTATTACCATAGCGTTGTATGTTGTTGTAAACCTTCTCGTCAGGTAGCCGTAACATCTTTTGTACCATTTGGCTTATCCGCAAATTAGCCTGGTGAGGGATAAGCATATCAATATCAGAAGACGTTAGTCCGTTTGCACTTAGTGCTTCATTCACTACTTCAGGAAACTTTACAACAGCTTTTTTAAAAACTGAAGGACCATCCATCGTTGGGTAAAGCTGCGCTTTATCAATCATAGCATGGCTCATAAACGCATGACCAATTTCCGCATCTTCAAAATCAGCAACCGGTTCATCTTTAACCCAATGATTTCCATGAGAACCCGGATTTAATTGCGCTAAGATCTCTGCACTTTCACCATCGCTGTGTAGATGCGTGCTTAAAATTCCTTGTCCTTCTTTTTCTGTAGGTTGTAAAATAACAGCGCCTGCACCATCACCAAAAATCACGCTTACGTTTCTGCCACGGGTACTAAAATCCAAACCGAAAGAATGCTTTTCGCTTCCTATAACAAGAATGTTTTTATACATGCCTGTTTTAATAAATTGATCTGCAATACTGATTGCATATACAAAACCGCTGCATTGATTACGAACATCCAATGCACCAACTTCTTTCATCTTTAACTCACGTTGAACCAACACACCACAACCCGGAAAAAAATAATCCGGGCTTAGTGTAGCGAAGATTATGAAATCAACATCCTGTGCAGTTATACCGGCACGTTCTATCGCCATTTTAGATGCTTCCACTGCCATTGTTGTAGTGGTTTCTTCGAGTCGCTCTCCAAATCTTCTTTCTTTAATTCCTGTTCTTTCCTGTATCCACTCGTCTGATGTTTCCATGTAACGTGTAAGATCGTTATTCGTATAAACATTCTTCGGTACATACATTCCTATACCTGCAATACAACTTTTCGGCATTTACAATTCGTTTAGGTGTACAAAGTAATAAAAATTCAATAACAACATTATTCATCAACTAAACTGTAATAACTTTAAGAAGCTGTATAAGTTGTTTATGGTACCAGCATTAGTTTTCATAGCATCATCGTTGCGTCGCAATCACTTTATCTTCAAACCTATGATCAACTTTAGTATCCGTTGTATTCTCCCAACTTTTTTTATAAAGCATCTATATGAATCAACAGACCGGAAAGTATTTAATCATCATTGGAATCTCCATAATCATAATAGGACTACTCATTTACTTTTTCCATAACAAAATGAACTGGATTGGAAGATTACCGGGTGATATAAGAGTTGAACGAGAAAATCTTAGATTCTACTTTCCATTAGCTACAATGTTGCTACTAAGTCTTTTACTTACAATTATCATCAACATTATCAGGAGATTGTAGTTAATAGAAGCTACTAGAATTCAATTTCTGATTAGGGAATTTTTATGTTTTATTTAGTTGTTTATAGAAGTCCTTCTATAATCAGAACCATTTATTTAACATACATTGCGCACTCAATCTTAAACACTTGAAAACAACACTACCCGAAGTTAAACACATACTTATTGCCGAAGACGATGCGGATGATATTGACTTTTTTAAAGAAGCTGTAAAAGATAATTGCCCATCTATTGAGCTCACAGTTGCAGAAGACGGTAAAAAACTTTTGTCGGTTTTAGATCGAATATCTACCCCGGATGTTATTGTTCTTGATTTGAATATGCCTTATATAAACGGCAAAGATTGTCTTAAAGAAATTCGCAAAAACGACAGATATCAAAAAGTGCCTATAGTTGTTTATTCAACTTCAAGTAACCAGTACGATGTTGAATATTGCTTATCGAATGGCGCAGATCATTATGTTGTAAAGCCTGGAACGTATTCAGCTATCTCAAAACTTGTACACCAACTTTGTAACGGAACTTTAGCTGCTTAATTAGTAACCTAAAGATGAACGGAGCGTCGCCACAACTGATCAATCGAAGATAAATTGCTGACATCATAAAAATAAAAAAGCTACCAAATGGGTAGCTTTTTCTATTGTAACAATTTGTTTTATCCATTCATACTCGCAAGGAACTCGGAGTTATCTTTCGTACCTCTCATTCTCTTCAATAGTTCGTTCATTGCTTCTTCAGTATTCATATCGTTGATGTAAAGACGAAGGATATTCATGCGTTGCAATGTTTCCCTATCCAGCAATAAATCATCTCTACGTGTTGATGAAGAAACAAGATCAATCGCAGGGAAAATACGCCTGTTGGCAAGTCGGCGATCAAGTTGTAATTCCATATTACCAGTTCCTTTAAATTCTTCAAAAATCACCTCATCCATTTTAGAACCGGTTTCAATAAGTGCTGTTGCAAGAATAGTTAGTGAACCTCCATGCTCGATCTTTCTTGCGGCACCAAAGAACTGCTTTGGCTTTTGCATAGCGTTGGCTTCAACACCACCACTTAATACTTTACCGCTTGATGGCGCAACAGTATTGTGAGCCCTTGCCAAACGTGTAATACTATCTAATAATATCACTACATCATGACCGCACTCAACTAAGCGCTTTGCTTTTTGCAATGCTATCGTTGAAACTTTTACGTGCTTTTCAGCAGGCTCATCAAATGTTGATGCGATAACTTCCGCCCTTACACTACGCTCCATATCTGTAACCTCTTCCGGGCGTTCATCAACCAAAACAACCATCAAATAACACTCAGGATGATTTGCAGCGATTGCATTAGCAACTTCTTTTAGCAACATTGTTTTACCAACCTTCGGTTGCGCAACAATCAATCCGCGCTGACCTTTACCTATCGGCGTAAACAGATCCATTATACGTGTGCTGAAGTTGGTTGAAGTAGTAAACAAATTCAACTTTTCGAAAGGGAATAACGGCGTAAGGTAATCAAATGGAACCCGGTCTCTAACTTCTTCCGGTCCCTTACCATTTATCGTTTCAACCTTTAATAAAGCAAAATATTTTTCTCCCTCTTTTGGTGGACGAACATACCCTGCAACAGTATCTCCGGTCTTTAAACCAAACAACTTTATCTGTGAAGGAGATACATATACATCATCCGGTGAGGATAAATAATTATAATCTGATGAGCGAAGAAATCCATACCCATCAGGCATCATTTCTAACACCCCTTCTCCTTGTATTACACCATCAAATTCGATATTAAAAGCCTGCTCTCTACGTTGTTGGTGCTGCTGAAATTTAGGTTGAGGTGTTGCTACAACGGGTGCGCCTTCAGGTGTTCCATTTTCAGATGGTGCTTCAGCGGCTGCAGGCTGGTTGCCATCTTCCTTTGCTTCGGGAGCAGGTGGTGTATCGTTTACATTTGGCGAAGCTGCAACTTCATTTGTTGGAGTTGTATTATCATCTTTGGATTTCGCTGGCTTGCGGGTTCTCTTTACATTAAGAGATCTTGGGGCCCCTGCTTGTGATGCAGCTGCAACACCGTTACCGTTAGGATTATCATTAGCATTTCCATTAGTGTTAGCATTAGCATTGCCATCACCAGACATAACTTCAGCTTCTTCAGTTGTGTTACCGGTGTTAGCCTTTACAACGCGGCGGCGTTTTCCCTTGTCTGCAGCAGGTTCTTTTGTATCCGTAGCTGTTTCAGCCTGGCGGTCTACTATTTTAAAAATAAGATCTTGTTTTTCTAATTTTTTTGCTTGAGGAATGCTTAGTTGTTCTGCAATGTCCAGAAGTTCAGGAACAAGCATGTCGTTCAATTGCGCAATGTCGTACATAAATATTTTTGATAGTTAAAACTCAACATCCAATAGTAAAAGGAAAGAATTTGATATTATATTGATTGGGAAACGCCTGAAACTGATTATCTAAAGAGTGGTTGAGACTTACCAGTTAATTTCAAATGCAAGTTTACGCTACAATTTTGAAAAACAAAAAAAAATGAACAATTTTTAAGCTATTGAAAGGTTTTCCCTATGTGCGATTATTCTCTTTCTCAATATTCCTTATAATTTCTTCCTTTCCATCGTTGCTATACACTCTTTGCGTAGGCATTGCAAATTCTATTCCCTTTTTCCTAAACGAGATTAATATATCTGTCAGTATTGCTTGCTGCGTATCCATATGCAAGTTGTAATCAGCAGTTAGTACGGTATACACTGCTTCAAAATTTATATAATGATCAGCCAGTCCCTGCAGGTGAGCCCTGTCAAACTTTACATTCTCTTTTGTTGAAATAGCATCCGTTAATATTGCGGGTATTTCCTTGAGAGATTCGGGAGTAGTATCGTACATCACCTTAATATTCAAGACAACTCTTCGTTGCTGTTGCCTTTTAAAGTTGTATAACGTTGACTTCACCAGCTCGGCGTTAGGTATAATTAACTGTTCACCACCAAGGCTTCGTAAGCGTGATGTTTTTATCCCGATGTATTCAACAGTGCCGCTGGCTGTTCCCATTGAAATGAAATCACCCACTTCAAAAGGCTTATCAAAAAATATTACAAAGTAGCTGAACAGATCGCTTAAAATATTTTGTGCAGCTAACGCGATTGCAATTCCACCAACACCCAACCCGGCAATAACAGTGGTAACATTATAACCGATATTATCAAGCAGAAATAAAAATCCAACGATCCATACAACAACTTTTATAACAACCAAAATCCCATTTAGCTGTTGCATTCTTGCAGGTCCTTCTTCCCTTCTTTCCATGTATACTTTTAGAGAAGAATGAAGTACATGATTGAAAACCCGCGCAGCAAAGTAAACGGTAACAACAGTCATTGCAACATTCAAAACCTGGACAATCCTTGGTGTAAGAGTGAGTTGGTTTATTATTATTACATTGATGAGAATGTAGACGTAAGGCAACACAAACCTTTCTACCGACGATATAAGTACATCATCATATTGGCTGTTTGTCCTGCCTGTAAGACGTCTGATGGCGCTAAATATCCAACGTTTGAATATTTGCAGTATCAGCCATGTTACCAGTATAGCACCGGCTACATACAAATAATCAAGCACTGTATTGTTCCAATAAATTCTTTCTAAAGACGACTTCATAAAAGTACAAGATGAGAAAAAACTGAGCCAGCAAAAGTATCACTTACGGCGTATACCTGCACGTACTCAAAGCCAAAAGTCTTAACCCTTATCTTTGCCGCAGATTTAAATACGTAATCATGTTTAACAAACGAGTGAAGATAAAAGACCTGTTAGCTAACGAGCAGACCGGGGGTGAAGTAACGGTAATGGGTTGGGTAAGAACCTTTAGAAACAACCAGTTTATTGCTTTAAACGACGGTAGCACAAACAATAATTTACAGGTTGTAGTAGAACTTGGTTTGTTAGATGAATCAACTCTAAAACGCCTTACGACAGGCGCTTCGCTAAAGGTTGCCGGCGAAGTTGTGCCTTCGTTAGGAAAAGGACAAAAGGTTGAAATAAAGGCAAGAGAACTAGAAATACTCGGAGATAGTGATGCAGAGAAATACCCTTTACAACCAAAGAAACATAGCCTTGAATTTTTAAGAGAAAAAGCTCATTTACGATTTAGGACAAACACCTTTGGTTCTGTTTTTCGCATAAGGCATTCTCTTGCATTTGCTATTCATAAGTTTTTTAATGATAAAGGTTTTATTTACCTCCATACACCAATCATTACTGCTTCTGATGCAGAAGGTGCAGGTGAAATGTTTCGTGTAACGACACTGCCATTTGACAATGCACCAAAAAATGATGATGGAAGCATAAACTTTAAAGAAGACTTTTTCGGCAAGAGCACAAACCTTACCGTTAGTGGACAATTAGAAGGCGAGTTGGGCGCAATGGCGTTTAGTGAGATCTATACTTTTGGTCCAACGTTCAGGGCGGAAAATTCAAACACAGCACGCCATCTTGCAGAGTTCTGGATGGTAGAACCGGAGATGGCTTTTTGTGATATTGAAGACAACATGAACCTTGCTGAGGAGTTATTGAAGTACCTCATCGGGTATGCTATGCAGCACAACAGGGAAGACATTGAGTTTTTAGCACAGCGACTTGCAGAAGAGGAAAAGCAAAAGCCGACAAATGAAAGAGCTGAATTTGGTTTAATAGAAAAGCTTGAGTTTGTATTGAATAATGATTTTGAAAGAATCACTTATACCGATGCAATAAATATTCTATTAGAAAGTCCTGCTTATAAAAAGAAGAAGTTTACCTATGATGTAAAGTGGGGGATTGACCTGCAAAGTGAACATGAAAGGTACCTTGTTGAAAAACACTTTAAAAAACCCGTTATAGTTACAGGTTATCCAAAAGATATAAAGTCGTTTTACATGAGGTTGAATGAAGACGGTAAAACAGTTGCAGCCATGGATATACTTGCACCGGGAATCGGTGAGATTGTTGGCGGCTCTCAAAGAGAAGAAAGACTGGAAAACCTTGAGCAAAGAATGAGGGAAATGAATATACCCATTGAGGAAATGAGCTGGTATTTAGATACCAGGCGGTTTGGAACCGTTCCTCATGCAGGTTTTGGACTTGGTTTTGAAAGGATGGTTCAATTTGTAACGGGAATGACAAATATTAGGGATGTTATTGCATTTGCAAGAACACCAAAGAACTGCGAGTTCTAGTGCCCTAAACCCTCCAGCAGGGAATCTGGTAAGGAGGTTTGTTTTAATTTAAATTTTGCCTTTTTAATTTACGTCTTATATTTGCAGCCCGCTTCAAAAAAGAAGTAAGGATGGTGCGGTAGCTCAGTCGGTAGAGCAAAGGACTGAAAATCCTTGTGTCGCCGGTTCGATCCCGGCCCACACCACAAAAGCCTCAACAGAAATGTTGGGGTTTTTTGTTGCCGTACAGCAAAAAAAAGCTAAGCAACCGGCGTTGTATTTCTCTTTAGTCTCGACATCCAAAACATGTTAACCACTAAGGCGACTATTAAAATTGCTAATCCGAAAAACTCTCGGGTTTCTTCAATCCACGGTTTGGTAGCTTTCATCGACTGCAGGATATTCTCTGCTTCATGTTCATTAATCCAGCTAAGCAAACCGTTGGCATCGAGCAAAAGGTAAACTGCATAGCTTGTATAAACCACTAAACCTATAATGTAAAGGAGAGGATTGTATCTTTTCTTCAATGCAAGAAAACATAGCAATGCTCCGTATAAATAAATCGGAACCCACACATATGGATCGGGATCGTTGTATTGTAATGCCGCAGAAAAAACAAATAAAATGATGAAGAATATGTTGAGAGCCTTCATTATTTACTTGTCTTATTTAGAACCTGTTTTCGGAGGCAATGGAGACAGATTAGCAGGCGGGCCTGAAACATTGTTGCCTTGTTTTGTTATACGCCAGATTACTCCGGTACCAGGTGACGGAACAGGAAACGGACCTGCGCCTGCCAACTCAAAACCTATCACGCCAATATCAACAACATACAATACTTCTCCATCAGGAGAAAATCTTGCTTCAACAGGATGACGTGGGCCCTCCGTAGAAACATATTCTTTTCCTGCCGGACCCGTTTTCTTATTGCTTAAAAAAGGTTGTGCTTCTTTTGTTGCAGGGTCGATACGAACAACAGTATATCCATTAAGATTTTTATCTTCTCCCGTTAGTGGCGTTCCTGATCCAAACTCAGCCAAAAACATGTGGCCCTTAAAGCCAAATGCAGCATTCGTACTGAAATCAAATTTTGTAGATGCTGCATTTTCGGGACGAACAAGCCATGGTTTCTCAACAGCAGGATGATTTGCCATCAGAAACTTTGGCTTAGGACCTCTTTCTGGTCTGAATTTCCGATCTGTTACTGGTATTCCACCTGCATAATCCGGGAAGCCATACCAGCCACCTTGTTTTATCTGAAAGATATTATCGCTTGCATTGGCTATGGGGCGGCTTCCTCTTTCATCATAAGCATTGTCGGTTACATACAACTGCCCGTCAGGTCCCCATTGCACACCATACGGATTTCTTAAGCCCCATGCGTATACTTCTAAACCCGTTCCATCAGCATTCATTCTTAAAATTGTACCGCTTGCTTTAACCTGCCCTTTCACATCCCGATCGTGTTCTCCAAAAGGTTGAAATGCTCTTGTGCGAACCAGCATTGATTTATTTTTATTCCTGTTGAAAACACTTGTAACAGCATAAGTAACATTACTACCAAGAGAAAGTAAGTTTCCCTGGCGGGATAAAACATTATTGGGTTGAGCAGTTAAGAAGCTCTCTTTTTTTAACCGCATATCTTGTGCGGGTACATCATAAACATCAGGATGCAACAAAAGCCATACATAAGGGTATGCATTGTCTAAACCAACAACACCAGAGTTGGTTGCTGTACCTTGTCCAAAATAAATTTTACCATCAGGACCTACAGACATTTCATTATTAAAATGATCACCATGGCTAGGTAGTCCTGTTACAATATCTAGAACCGTCCCTTCTAAGCCGACAGTTGAAATTTTTCCTTTGTGAGAAACAAACAATTTATTGTTATGCCAAAGCAGGTCAGTGATAGGGCCATTAAACCCATCTGCATACCGCGTTAATTGACCGGCTGGTGTGATGCGCAAAACTTGTGCTGGTGCAAACGGATCTCCATAAACATAACCCGCTTCTGCAACATATATATTGCCACTTTTGTCAAATTCAATGCTTGATGGCCAAATAAGATCTTTCATGAAAACTTCTGCCTTGTAGCCTGCGGGAACCCACGCTGCACTTGCATCTGGGTCGGGTATCTTAGGCATGTCCTTAGGATAAATACCCACGGGGAAACTTGGCTTTTGGAGCGTACATCCGGTAATTAAGGCAAGAAGAGAAAAACCGAAAACATAAACTATCACGCCCTTCTTAAAAGTAGTTCTTGATTGAATCGCAAGCATATTATTGGTTCTTTATCTTATGATGAAAGTTAGTCATATTTACGTTAAAGTAAACATGATGGT
The DNA here is from genome assembly GCA_036387965.1 of Segetibacter sp. GTDB lineage: Bacteria > Bacteroidota > Bacteroidia > Chitinophagales > Chitinophagaceae > Segetibacter. The sequence continues at coordinate 14,016 of DASVST010000314.1, forward strand.
TCTCACTTTCAACTGCAGCACGCATAATGTTGTCCTGCCGCAAGATTAGAGCGTTTATGCCTACCCCGTTACTGTCATTGTATTTGATGCAACAGCAATATTGAACTTTTTTAAATTTTTTGTAGCGGGGCCATTAAGTACTACACCTTCCGTTGTAAACTGGCTTCCATGGTTGGGGCAGATAAACTTTGTTTGGCTATTGCTAAAACTTACAGCGGTGCCTTCATGTGTGCAGGCAACCTGAACTGCGGTGAATGAACTTGCTGTTGCTCCTGTTGCTAAACGAGCTACAATTACTCCATTTCTCGTTATAGACTCACCAATGTTTTTAATTTCGTTGTTAAGATCAACTGTAAAGTTTACTCCTGCGGGTGGTGTAGTACCTGTTCCTCCTCCGGGAGTATCTGTGCTACTTTTACTGCATGATGCGAGGCATCCTCCGGCGCATATTGCTGCTAATCCATAACCAAAGGTTGAGAGAAACTCTTTTCTGTCCATAGATAAGGTTTTAAGGTTAATACAAAGATCAACCGTAAAATACACTATTTCTATGGCTTTTTACTTATCCATCCTTCATTATCATCGTTACTTTTTACATAATAGAAGTCTCTGAAAGAGGCAATTATGTTTACTGTTTTTCCTGCATTGAGGCTGGTTTTTTTGGGTGCATTATAATCCGGGGCATCCAATAAAGGCTGTGCAGTTGTAACAGTAAATTTTCGAATAGGAGTATTTATAGATGAAGTAGCCGTGCTTTGAATGTATCCACTTTGACCATCGGGCATCAATACTTTATACCAGCTTGCCGAAGCTGCTTCTACATGCAATAGCGTATTGGGTTCAATAGTTACATAGTTAGATGGCGTAACAACAGGTTCGCCAAAAAGTTTGAGGAGCTTATTATCACTTCTAACAAACTTACCTACCGGTGCTAAAGGCGCAGTGATTTTTTCAGGTGTTTTAATAACAGGATTTACAAACGATAACGGATCAACAGCCCCACCCTGAGCATATATACCAAAATGCAAATGTGGAGGTGTTGTACGTGCATTGCCGGTATTTCCCATCAACCCAACAACATCTCCTTCTTTTACAGATTGGCCTGAACTTACAGATTGTTCATCAAGATGAGCATAGTACAATGTATAATCCTTTCCTTCGGGGCGAAGCCATACCACCTTACCGCCAATATTATTTTCCTGAACACGTTCTATAGTACCATCGGCAGCTGCAACAAGCGGTGTACGAGAAGGTGCAAAAATATCAATGCCTTCGTGCTTTCTTGCTCCTCCATCTCTATCTGCTCCCCAAAAACTTCCTATCCGTGCTTTAGCTTTGGGTGTAACCGGAAACGCAAGTGATGGACCTGTGCTGATGGACAAAGTATATTCGCCACTTTTCAATAATTCGGGTTGAAGTCGTACAATATAACTACCGTCTTTTTTTACTTCATAATTTATTGATGGTGTCGTTGTATCTGCTGAGATCAGGAGATCTGGCCTGGTGTTATTTGCTGATACCTGCCATAAATCCATATAAATAAGAAAGCCTGCTGTTGGCTTTTTTTGTAAGGTGATGTTTAGTTTTTGCCCTCTTTTTGCCTGGAAGCGAAAACCAGCAGCAACAGGTCGATCAGCCGCAAAATAGCCTGTCTCGCTATACGGAGTTGAAATGCTTAATGGCTTACTTAAACTTTGTTCTGCAGCGGTAAACCATAACCTACCCAATGCTGTCTCTTTTAAACCTGCATCATTTATCTTTTGCCCGTATTGTTCGTGCGGAGTTCTTTTTCCAAAAAATCCTGCTGGACCCACCGGTGTTCTACATGAGACTACAACCAAACTTATACTGAATAAAATGACGAGGCAAGAAAACAAATTATATAAATACTTCATACTACTGATTCTTCAAAATCTACGCCACTACAGCTTAACAAAAGAAAAAGAATTGTTTAAGTGTGTTGTGTGCTCGAAGGCGGGCATTGTTTTATTGGGCTTGTACTACAGGGTTCACTTTACGGCGACTATATCTTTCCATTTTGTCGAGCATATACAGTGATAAGACAAGCCACATTAAACCCATACAAAATCCTGCAATTACATCAGTTGCGTAATGCACTTCTAAATAGACTCTGCTTATGCCAATAAAAAGTATAACGACCAGTAAAAATGTAACAAGAATACTGCTCAGCCACTTGTTGTCTATACTTTTCCAGACGAGGTAAATGAGTAGTCCGTAAAACGTGAAGCTCATAAATGAATGTCCGCTTGGAAAGCTTAACCCCCTTGCCGGTTCCAGAAATGGAGTCAAAGGTCTTTCTCGTTGAAAAATATATTTTAAAAGAAACATTAGTACCACACCGCTTATTGCGACAGCCGGAATTTTAATTGAATACCATCTATGTTTTTTGACAAATAAGAAATAACAAATGAGGATAAGGTTAGCTGGGATAAGAAACAAGTGCGCTCCTAAAAAAGAAAACACCTGCATTATGTCTGTATTACCATCATTTCTATAAAGGGTGATAAAATTATCTGCCCAGACATCAAACCCGTTTTTCTTTCTTAACACCATTCGGGCAACAAAAATAAAAATGCTCAGGGCGCCGAAGAAGGCAATCAATATTACCAACAACTCTAAGGATAATAACGTGATTGTGGCGATAGTTTTTCGTACTACACGCTTAACAGGCCTTACTATAACTTTTTTGTAAACCGACATTGAGTTAAAAGGTAAGCTAAAAAAGCCGCACCGGGATGGTACGGCTGCGATGCTTCATCATAGGTTAGATGTTGCAAGCACCACTATTTTGAATTTTTTGTTGACTCACTTGCAGGCTTTGGCTTTACTTCATCAGATGCAGGTTTGATGGGAGTAGCCGGTTCCTGGTGATATTGATTCTCCTTATCCTGCTCTTTACTTTGATTAGTATCTTCTTGCTTTTGAATGGTTTTATCTTCCATAAAAATGTTTAGTGTAAAGCAGAAAAAGTTATGCCACGAAAAGAGGGTAGTAGAACTAAATTTATCCCGACAATCAGAGGCTTTTCTTCATCAGATTGTGTAAAATGCGCTTGTCCTCTTCGGTGAGTTCTTTGCTTTTATCCTGTTGAAGAAATTTTCTCTTGAAAGCGCCGATTGCAGCAATAGAATCTTTGGTATCATAACCAATTATGCGAAGTGCGTGAATACTGTTGAACGAGGAAGGAAGGCTATCTCTCACATCATCATACCATAAACCAAAACCACGTTTGGCTAAAGTTTGCCACGAAAAATTCACGTTAGGATCAACCTTTCTTGTAGGAGCAATATCCGAATGCCCGATAAAATTTGCAGCGGGTATTCCATGTCTTCTCTTCAACGTATCTAATACACGAAGCAGGCTATTCATTTGTGGATCGGTAAACGCTTCAAAACCATTGTTGTCAATTTCTATACCTATAGAAGATGAATTGATGTCGGTCATATTTCCCCATTTGCCTATTCCACCATGCCATGCACGCAGGTAATCGTTAAGCATGTGATGGACAGTACCATCTTTACAAATTACGTAATGTGCACTAACCTGTGTGCGGGGAAGTGTAAAGGTTTTTAATGTTTGTTCGCAACTGTTTTGGGCAGTGTGGTGTATGATTACAAAATTCGGCTTACGCATATTAAAGTTGGTAGTACCAACCCAGTAAGGCGCTTTCCCCTGTTCAGTAGCAAATAAGCCCGGTTCGTTCCGTAACGTTTTCGAGTACGTCTTGGCTTGCTGCTTGTACGATTTGTTTGTAGCAGAATAAGGATGGCGGGTACATCCTAAAACAAATAAAATTGCCAGTACCGGTATCGCAACTGCTTTCATATAAATTATTATTGTTGCAAAATACACCAGTCAGTTCACATTGCCCTGCACCTACATTGATCTGTTACTTTAGTTTTCCAGTACCTGTGAATGTTTATCTTTCTTTTGGTTGCGCTTAGCAGCGTAAGGAAGAAGAATTGAAGCAAAAGAACCTGCAGCGAAATTTCCAATTATTGCACACATATATAACATGAAGACTAAGCCATCTGTTTTGCCACCGGCAGTAGTTGTGTGCGAGCCTTCCATAACAGTATCGGAAGTACCGGAACTAAATAAATCGGGAACGACAAGGATTAATAGTATAAACGAAATAATGCATGAAAGTACTACCCCAACAATAGAAACAATATGCCCTGCAGCATTCAAATTTTGTGTACTTGCATTCTCATTATTCCTCTTGTTTAAAAGCAGAACATAAACCGAAATAACAACAAGGAAAAGTGCATTACCTAGAAACAATAGCCATGTGTCTTTAAATTCAGGTGTTCTTAAATAGAACATAACCGGAATGCAAAAGGCTATAGCTGCGAGCAGGCCAAAGATGAAGTACGAGGAGAGATACTCTTTTTTAAACATGTCGATATTTTTTAGTACTAATTAGCAACACATGTAAAAAAATCGTTCCATATGAATGCAGAACTTATGTGGAAGCGTATAGAAGGTATTAAGCAAAAAAATAGCCACTAAGTTGTGGCTACTTTTTTTAATACTTTTATGTTTATCTAAATATCTGTATCTGTACTTGTAGTTTTTGTAACAGTTACTTTATCGGTGCGACCAGCAACAACTCTGTCTCCTCCTGAACCACGTAGTAAAGCAACAAGTAATAAGATCAATAATGCTGCTCCTACAACCCAAACCCATGGCTCAGTATACCAGGTAGATGTTTCGGTTGTTACACTTACACTCTTGGTACTGCTGCTGCTTGATCCACTTCCACCACCGCTACCACCGCTCGTTCCGCTACCACCATCCTGTGCCATTATTGCTGTTTGAAGAAAAAGGATCATTAAAAATGTAGAAAAAGCTCTTAAAGAAATGACTGCTGAAGTAAGTTGTTTCATATTTGATTGTTTTAGTTATGAAAAGATATTGGTTAACCTAAAGAATTGACATTCCTTATTTTAAACTACATTCAACAACTGGGCCAAGGGTAAATATGAGCCTTTTTTTGGAAGTAATATGAGTAAAACGGCTTGATGCAGGATGTAAATTTTTAAAAAACGTCATCACCAAACTTTCCTTTATTGTAGTCTTCATATGCCTGCATAATTTCTTCCTGGGTATTCATTACAAATGGACCATAAGCAACAAAAGGCTCTTTAAAAGGAGTAGCATGCCCAAACAATATGACGGAATCTGTTGCTGCTTTCATCTCAATTATTTTACCATCGTTGTTGAATTCTACAAGATGGTGCATACCTGCAGGCTCACCATTGATTTTCATTTCACCTTTCACTATGTATAAAAAGACTGTTTTTTCATTATCTATATGAAAGGTGTGTGCCCCACCTACTTTAAAATCAATTTTTGACAGATGTATGTCCGTCAACGGTTCTATGGGAGCTTTTTTCTCATCCCATACACCAGATATAATCTGTGCGGTTACCATTCCGTTATCCCATGATAGTGTCGGGATCTCTTCTTTTTGTAACCCGATGTATTTAGGTTTCGTCATTTTGTATTTAGCAGGAAGGTTTACCCAAAGCTGCAAGATTTCCAATGGTCCACCCTCCTTTTTAAATTCATCTGAGGAGATTTCTGCATGAACCAGCCCGCTACCTGCAGTCATCCATTGTACGCCCCCTGCTTTTATAACACTTGATGCGCCACTGCTATCTTTATGCATCAGGTCGCCTTCTAAAATAAACGTAACTGTCTCAAATCCACGATGAGGGTGAGGTCCGAAAGGCAGTCCACTATTGTTCGGCTTATACTCCTGCCAACCATGATGATTGAGAAAAATGAAAGGATCGAGCCTGTTCATAGCAACAGCTTTCGTTGGCATTGCTCTGTAGGTTACGAGATCAGCAATCGGTTCTGATACTGCTGTATGATTGGCCTTTATCGTTCTCATATGTTCTTTTTTATAAAATTACTCAACAATAAGAGTAACTGTGGTTGAATAGCCATAGAAATTTTTTTAGCTGGTTGCCACCTTTCCTAAAGGATTAGCATCTATAATGAAAATCGGATCTAATGAAGAAGGTAGTATTATCGGGTATTGTGGCAAGTTTGTTTTTGACGAGTTGCTTCGTTTGCAGACCCAACCAAAAGGAATGGTACAAGAATAAAAATTATCATACAAAGCCAATGAGAGCCTAACAATAAAAAGATGCGCAGATAAATTAATGCTTTAAAGGTCTCTTTTTAATCATTCCGCCTTTTGTATCTTTTATACTGTTCATAACTACAAAGGCATTCTTATCTATCTTTTCAATTTCGGCATTTAGCTTGCTGAGCTCCAGTCTTGTAATAACAGTATAAACTATATCAACGTTTTTAATGTTGCCGCTTTTACCAAATCCATGTGAGCCGGTATAAACAGTTACACCTCTTCCCATTTTATTAATCACCATATCGCGTATGGCAACCTGCTTTATCGAGATAATCGTAACTCCTATATATTCCTCAATGCCTTCTATAACAAAATCCATTGTTTTAGCTGCAGATAAATAGGTGATCATCGAATATAAAGCTGTCTCGATTGAAAGCATGTAAGCGGCCACCCCAAAGATTATAACATTGATAATTATAATGATGTCACCTATGGTGGTTCCAAGCTTCTTGCTTAAAAAAATGGCTAATACTTCTGTTCCGTCTATCACCGCACCACCCCTGATTGATAAACCGATGCCTGCACCCAGGCAAAAACCTCCAAAGACAGCAATCAGTAATTTATCTTCTGTAATAGTAGGAATCTGAATAAGAGAAACAACGATTGCAAGTCCGCATATCGCAACAATGGTCTTAACCGCAAACTCTTTACTAATTACTTTGTAGCCTAAAAACACAAAGGGAAGGTTTATAAGAACCAGCAAAATGGGTAAGGGCGTTCTTGATAACTCACTGGTCAGTAGAGCTATTCCTGTCGCGCCGCCATCTATAAAATTATTGGGAAGCAAAAATCCTTTTAGTCCTAATGCAGCACTGCATATACCTAGTATCACCAAAAAGAAGTTCCTTACTGATCGAACGCCTAAAGCCTTTAAATCCATCCAACCTTTAGATAATTGGTATGCCGAAAAGTGCTCCTCAGGTAATTGCTCTTTTTTCTTTTGCCTGAGAACCGTACTTTCTATTAATTGTTGCAAAAACGAATTCATAGCTACTTCTTTATGTAAGGATAGGCTGGGAGAAAAGGATTGTAAAGAGGGTGGAAGCTAAATAGTTTTCTTTGGACTAACTTTTAGCCTGTACCTCAAAATTACTTCATCGTTGTGAACAATGTAAATCCATCGAGGTGTTTCTGAGGTAACGATATAAGTTGCTGTCAGGGGGTTTTTGTTGCTGATAAAAACAGGAGGGACAATTACAGCTAAACTATCGTTAAGCGGATTAGTGAAAATCGAGTCAACGACCTGCAATGGTTTTGTTGCGTCATTAGCATCAATTGCAAATGAAAGTGTATCGCCAACAGAAGCTTCTATCGTACCTTTTTGAGGAAAGTAAGAATTGATCTTGAACTTTTGGTATGCCTGGTATCTTAAGGGCGATGAATTAAATTCACGTGGGGTTGGAGATTCATTCATTAGCGTCCAATGTATATCTTCAGGATAATGATCGAGAATGAAATCATCAGGTGGCGTTAAAAAATAGTAATCGTTAAAACGTTTGATAAAATCATCTGAACTATATGTAGAGTGACCACTTGCCCATGTTACATCAAGCAGGTGCCAGGTGCTATCAATCATTACAGCATTCCAACGGTGATTAGATTTAAAACTCTTCTGGTTACCACTTCTTGCAAAACCTGTAATTACTTCTGATTTTAAACCTCCATAATCACATAATGTTTTAAATAACCTTGCATAGCCATCACAGACTGCAAGCTTTCTTGTAAGCACAATTTCAGCAACCCGTTCATCTAAACTTTTTAAGACCGTTGATGTATCATAAGTGTCCTCTTTGAAGTATTTCAGAGGCTTAAACTGCTGTTTATACGGCCCCTTAGCATTGTAGCTTATATTTTCTGTAATCCACCGGAAGATTGCTCTTGCCTTTTCTAAGTCAGTTTTATAAGGTGAGGTTAGCCAATGCGCCAACGTATCTGGTGCGGCTGCCTCAATAGATAAAACCTTCCAATCTACATGAGAAAAATCGACAGATTTCTGTGAGTATAAAGTTGATGTCAGCCCAATAAAAAAAGTGAGAAAAAATGCCTTCATAACCGCCCTGTGTCTCGTTTGTAGTGCAATTTCTTAAATGCTAATTTAAGATACATCACTTTAACAAAACGGCAATAATTTATATGTTCAATCACTGCGTTGCCTTTGAACTGAGCGTAGCAACGATGTAAAACCAGGGAACTTCTGCCGGTAACAAAATATTATTCAACTAAAAAATCAGCCCACTGGTAAGGCTGATGCTTTTGTTCATTTCTAATTGGGTTTCCCTGAAGGCTTTTAATGGAAATTTCAACGCCCTATGGTGGTAACCGTATTATAAACTTCGACCCTTCACCAACTCTTGATTTAGCTGTGATAGTCTTTTTTTAGTGCTACTTTACAGAATTTTAAACTCAACTGAATTATAATCAATGAAGAAACAGGTTAAAGTTTGGGAAGAAGATGTTGTCATACCTACTTATTCAATTGGTGAGGCAGAAAAGAATCCTATGTTTCTTGAAAAAAGAATTTACCAGGGAAGCAGCGGTGTTGTTTATCCGCATGCGGTAATAGAAAAAATTCACGACGAAAAAGTTGATAAACTTTACAAAGCTGTTTTTCTGGAGAATGATTATATCAAAATAATGATCCTGCCTGAGTTAGGTGGCCGTATTCAAATGGCTTATGACAAAGTAAAGCAGCGCCATTTTATTTATTACAACCAGGTAATTAAACCAGCACTTGTTGGCTTAACAGGTCCATGGATTTCAGGAGGTATAGAATTTAACTGGCCTCAGCATCATAGACCCTCAACTTTTGAACCTGTCGATTATTGCATAAAAGAGAATGAAGATGGGAGTAAAACAGTTTGGATAAACGAAGTTGAAAGAATGTTTCGTACAAAAGGCATGGCAGGTTTTACGCTTTATCCTGATAAAGCCTTTATAGAAATAAAAGGTAAACTATACAACCGTACTCCTTTACCGCAAACTTTTTTATGGTGGGCAAATCCTGCAGTAAAAGTAAACGATCATTACCAGTCAGTCTTTCCACCAGATGTATATGCAGTTTTTGATCATGGTAAAAGAGATGTTTCTTCCTTCCCAATAGCGAAAGGTGTATATTATAAAGTTGATTATTCACCCGGTACTGATATTTCCCGATACAAGAATATACCCGTTCCAACATCGTACATGGCTATTACTTCTAAATACAATTTTATCGGTGGATACGAACATGATACTCAAGGTGGATTATTACATGTTGCGAACCACCATATATCTCCCGGTAAAAAGCAATGGACATGGGGGTATAGTGAATTTGGCCAGGCTTGGGATAAAAATCTTACTGATGAAGATGGTCCTTACATAGAGCTAATGACCGGGGTTTATACCGATAACCAGCCAGACTTTTCCTGGTTACA
>DASVST010000315.1:0-3125 GCA_036387965.1 Segetibacter sp.
ACAGTTACTGTATGCTTAGGGTATTCATTAGGCATTCCTTTACCATCCGGTGCGCCCATAATAAATTTGCCACCCTCTATCCAGACCATGCCGTTGTGGGAGGTATCGGCAACTTCATAATTATTGCTTTGCAAAGTGGTAGATATGAATTGGCTTGTTCTTGTCGAAGGGACATAACAATGCAGAGCATCTTTTTTCTTCCCCGAGAGTTCTGAAGTACTATTTAGATTATTACTGCAGCTGATTAGAAACAACCCTACAAGTAAAAGATAATTATGGTTAACTCTACGCATTATAATTGTGCTGCTATTCCTTTAAAGATTTAGTATTTGGTGCACCTTTTATTTCCCAGGTGTCCGGTCTCCAATCTGCCGGGTGCATCTTCATTTGAGAAATAGTAATCATCTTTTTAAACTCCGATAATTCATTGTTCATTTTCTTTACTATTTCCGGATTTTGTGCAGCTACATTTAATGTTTCAGAAATGTCATTACTCAAGTTAAATAACTGACCATCCTTAAGCTTCCATTGTTTTGTAACAACAGCATCTTTACCTAAAAACAATGTTCGTTGGGGTAACTGTTTTCCCTTGAATGCTGCAGCTACGTTAATGCCGTCGACCTGCGTTTGCATTTTAGCACCTGTTGTAGCTGCAATTGTTGGAAAAACATCTATAAAACCGATCAACTGATCACTTGGCTTGCCGCCTTCCCATTTGCCTTTCCAGTATACGGCTGCAACACCACGAACACCTCCTTCCCACTCAGTTTCTTTTCCTGCTTTTAGCGGAAGATTACTTGCCGAAAATTGCATTGCACCACCATTATCAGTAGTAAACCAAATGATCGTGTTTTCAGCGATACCTTTTTTATTTACAGCTTTCATTATTTCGCCAACGGCTCTATCCATTGATGTAATCATCGCCGAAAGCGTTTGGCGTGCTGTATTGCCTCTTCCGCGTTTACCATAATCAGGGGTGTTGTATTCATTGTTCTGGGTACCTCCTCCGTTATAATCACCAGTACCTTTAGCAGGATCGTAACCATAAAGTTTTAAGTCGGCGGCTGTTCCCTGTAACGGTGCATGTGGTGCATTTAAAGCAACGTAAGCAAAGAATGGATCCTTTCCTGATTCGTTAATAAATTGAATAACTTTTTTAGTAATCAGATCTACACTATAGCCTGTGTCGTGGCTAAGTTTGTAGTCATCATGCCAATCCAATGCACCATTACGGTAGTGCGTATAATAATCTATCGCTCCATTATAGTGTCCGTAAAAACGTGTAAATCCATTTTGCAGGGGATGGAATTTTATATCAGAATGACCCAGATGCCATTTGCCAAAAGCACCTCTATTCTTGTAGCCTGCTGTAGCAAGCAACTCTGCTAATGTTTGCTCTTCGGCAGGTAATCCACCTTGCATCCTTGGATTAACTACACCTCTTACACCTAACCTGTCGGGATATTTTCCAGTCATTATACCAGCGCGGGTTGGGCTGCAAATTGGGCGAACATAAAAACGCTGCAATTCTATTCCTTTCTTTACAAATGCATCCAGGTTGGGAGTGATTATTTCCGAGTTATGAAAACCTACGTCATTCCACCCCAGATCATCAGCTACAATAATGATAATGTTCGGCTTTTTTTGCGCATCAGTATTGATAAAAGATAGTACTAATGCTAACAGAACAAATGCTTTGAAATGAACGTTCTTAATCATAATCATTTATTGTCGTTTCTCGATTAAGCTTATTTTTTAATTATGTCACTTATGATAGAAGGAACTTTACCTACTTCAGCTCTGTAACGATCGTATTCTTTTTTTATCTCGTTAATGATATCAGGATTATTCTTGCTTACATCGTATTTCTCAGATGGATCAACATCCAGGTTATACAACAACGGTATTTGATGCACTGTTGCTGTTACATCTTTAGCAAATGAGGGCTTAGTAATAAAGTGTGCTTTCCACTTACCTTTTCTTATTGCCTGAAGATCTGATCTGTGATAGTAATATACATATTCTCTTACCTCCTGTTTTTCTTCACTTAGCAATGGCCATATATTCATTCCATCGTATGTTCTGTCCTTAGGTACTTCCACTTTTGCCAGTGCCAAAATTGTAGGCATTAAATCCATTGTTGCTGCTAGTGCTTCATTTACCTTACCTGCTTTTATTTTTCCTGGCCACCAGGCTATTGCCGGCACCCTCATTCCACCCTCGTAGGTTGATCCCTTGCCTTCAAATAAGTGGCCCGCAGAACCACCTTGCTGCTTCTGTAATAACCATGGCCCGTTGTCACTGGTAAATATGACTAAAGTATTTTTATCTAGCTTTTGCTCCTTTAAAGTTTTAAAAATTTCACCTACACTCCAGTCTAACTCAGAGACTACGTCACCATAAAGACCTCTTTTACTTTTCCCTTTGAATGTATTAGATGCATATAAAGGAGTGTGTGGAAAGTTGTTTGGATAATATAAAAAGAAAGGCTTGTTTTTATTCTTCTTTATGAAGCCTATCGCTTCGTCAGTAAATCTTTTAGTCAATTGGGTCTGATCAACTCCTGTTTCGATAACAGTTGCATTTTTATATAGTGGTAGCGGAGGCCATCCTCCTTCTTCTTTAATCATGTCGTTAGAGTACGGAATACCAAAATAATAATCAAAGCCATGGCTCGTCGGTAAAAATTCAGGTAAGTGCCCGAGATGCCATTTGCCTATAGCTGCCGTTTGATAATTCTTAGTTTTTAAGGCTTTTGCAATTGTTATTTCTGTTTGAGGTAAACCTTTAGAAGAATTAGGAAATAATACACCTCTTGTTTCATCTCCTGCTAATCCATAACGTATGGGGAGCCTTCCTGTTAATAATGCTGCCCGGCTCGGGGTACATACATTAGCGCCCACATAAAACTGCGTAAAGCGCATACCCTCTGCCGCCATTTTATCCAGGTTGGGAGTGCGAATGGTGGGATGCCCGTAGCAGCTTAAATCACCGTATCCTAAGTCGTCGACAAAGATGAGAATAATGTTAGGTAAGGCAGACTTGTTTCCCTGGGTTTGTGACACTACATTCTGAATACCAACAAGGATTGTCAGCAATAAAATGGCGAAAGATTTTTTGTTCAT
>DASVST010000316.1:0-9547 GCA_036387965.1 Segetibacter sp.
CTGTTATCCGCATTTATACTCATTGTATTTGCATATAGTATCACACCTAAACTTGTATTACATAATCTTGTTGCAAATCATACAGACAAAAAGAAAGTACTTAACTTAAATACTACTGAATTAAGTGCAACCGGACTGAACTGTAAGTGTGATAATCTTGTAGCTGAATCACCTTTTGTACCCGAAGAAGTACATATCAATAATGTTATAACATCTTTCTTCACTTTTCCAGCAATACCGGAAAGTCGTTTTTATTCTTCCTCCGGCTTGTTCTCTGAACTTCGTGGGCCACCCGTGAATTAATACTTCGTTCTCGCCTATCAAACTCGTCTAAGTTTTGGATGAGCTACTTCTTCAATAAGCAATTAATTCACATGAGAAAGATTATTAATTACCTCATATTTTTTGTACTGCTGTTTTGTGGGTGTATCACTTACGGGCAGACTGTTTCTGATACAACAAATACATCAGCCAGAAAAACAAGAGCTACACTTACAGGCAAAATAACCAATGCAACAACCGGCGAAGTTTTAGTCGGAGCATCTGTTCATTTTCCTGACTTGCGCATAGGAGCCAGTTCGAATGAGCAAGGTGTCTATTCAATAAAAAATATACCCCCGGGGCGCTTTTTACTCGAAGTGTCCTTTCTTGGGTTTTCTTCTGTTTTAGAAACAATAAACCATAGCGGTGAGATGCAAAAAGACTTTTCACTGAATCCATCCTTTGTTGAGACAGAGGCTGTAACGGTAACAGGCGTGTCTTCTGCAACATCAGTAAAGCGTACTCCCATACCGGTGAACATTTTAAAGAGAGAAGATTTTTTAAGAGCTGCTTCAGCTAATCTTATTGATGCGCTCACTAATACTCCAGGTGTATCGCAAGTATCAACAGGGCCGGCTATTTCTAAGCCATTTATAAGAGGTTTAGGTTATAACAGAGTTGTTGTAGTCAATGATGGTATCAGGCAGGAAGGACAACAATGGGGTGACGAACATGGAATTGAAGTGGATGAGTATAATGTAACTAAAGCTGAAGTTTTAAAAGGGCCGGCTTCTCTTATGTATGGAAGTGATGCACTAGCGGGAGTGATAAACTTTATATCGATCTCACCTGTTTCAGAAGGATCTGTAAAAGGAAATTTGTTTACAGCTTATCAAACGAACAACAGGCAGCTTGGTTTACATGCTGATATTGGCGGCAATCAAAATGGCTTTATTTGGGGAGCTTATGCTTCAAGCAAAGCTGCTGCAGATTATAAAAATAAATACGATGGTCATGTTTTCAATTCAAAGTTTAAAGAAAAAAACTTTGGTGGATATATAGGTGTGAATAAAAACTGGGGCTTTACCCATTTTTATTTAAGCAACTTTGACCAGCATACAGGGCTTGTAGAAGGAGAAAGAGATAGCGCTTCAGGAAGATTTATAAAAATGGTAAACGTAAATGGAGTTGCAGAAGAAAGAATTGCAACAGGGGACGATTTCAAATCAAAGGATCCATATTCTCCTAAGCAAAGAATTCAACACTTTAAAATAGCAACAGAAAACAGCTTCAACATCGGTGGAGACAGATTAACTTTTACTTTAGGTCATCAACGTAATCAAAGGAAGGAGTTTGCAAATGTTGTAGAACCGGAAGAAGCAGATTTATACTTCGATCTTAACACGGTTAATTATAATCTGCAATATCATATAGCAGAAAGAAACAGGTGGAGAACTACTATTGGAGTAAATGGTTTACAGCAGAGTAATAAAAACAAAGGTGTGGAAGTTTTAATACCAGAATACTCCTTATTTGATATTGGAGCTTTTGTTTTTGAACAGAAAAGATATGAGAAACTTACATTAAGTGGAGGAATCAGGCTTGATAACAGGTCACTAAATTCAAAAGCATTTTCTGAAGCTGGTGTTACAAAATTTGGAAGTTTCAAAAGGAATTTTTCTAACATTTCAGGCAGTGCGGGCTTGAGCTATGAAGCAACAAAAGAGATTACGCTAAAGTTTAATGTAGCAAGAGGATTTCGTGCACCAAGTATTCCGGAACTTGCAAGCAATGGTGCTCATGAAGGCACCAACAGGTTTGAATACGGAGAGCAAAATCTCAAATCTGAAACAAGTCTTCAGCTTGATGCAGGAATGGATATAGGAACAGAACACATTTCATTTTCAACAAGTATGTTTTATAATCCTATCCAAAACTTTATTTATTACAGGAAGTTAGTTGCACGTGCCGGCGGCGACTCAATTATTGATGACGGTACGGATCAATATTTTGCTTTCAGGTTCAATCAGAATAATGCAAGCTTGTATGGTGTTGAGTTTAATTTAGATATTCATCCGCACCCTTGGGATTGGCTGCATGTTGAAAATACATTTTCAGTAGTAAGAGGTAAATTAAGTGAGGTTCAGGATGGAAGCAAAAACCTTCCTTTCATTCCTGCCCCTAAATTAGTTAATGAAATAAAAGTTGATTTTCTTAAGCAAGGTGAAACAATAAGAAACCTATACTTAAAAGCTGAGCTTGAAAATACATTACCTCATAACCGTCCGTTTACAGGCTTTAACACCGAAACAAGTACACCCGGTTATACATTGATAAATGCAGGCATTGGAGGACAGATTATGAGTAATAATAAGCCAATCTTAAACCTATACATAACAGCAAACAACCTTACAGATGTAGTTTATCAAAGTCACTTAAGCCGCTTAAAATATGCAGCAACAAATAATGTTACCGGCAGGCAAGGTGTATTTAATATGGGAAGAAATTTTTCTGTAAAACTAAACGTGCCTTTAGATTTTTCTGCTAAATGAAAATTGATCATAAAAGCTCAAGCCATTACTGAAACGTAATGGCTTTTGTTATTTTAGTAATTTGCTGAAATGGACATTACAATTAATACTCCCGCCATTCTATTTCCTGCCATCAGTTTAATAATTCTCGCTTATACCAACAGGTTTCTTGCCTTAGCAAACAGGGTACGGTTACTGCACGAAAAGTATAATGAAGTTGAGAATAAGAAGATTATTCACAGCCAGATTAAGAACATGCGCTACCGTATTCGTATGATCAAAAACATGCAGGGGCTTGCAGTCTTTAGCATCCTCACTTGCATTGTTAGCATGTTTTGTATATACCTGGAGAAAATGAACCTCGCTAATTTTTTCTTTGCTGTTGGTATGTTTGCCTTCATTGCTTCATTAGCAATATCACTTCGCGAAATTCAGTTAAGCACCAGAGCACTTGAAATGGAATTAAGTGATATGGAAGACCTTGAAGATCCTTCTTTGGTAGATTATATAAAAAGCAAATTTTAGGTAGAATAGTTATTCTCCCTTCAAATCTTTATTTTCCATTTTCAATTTAATACATGAACAATAAACCAAAGCTTAACCTGTTCGATTTTACCATGATTGTGGTTAGCCTTGTAATAGGCATGGGTATTTTTAGAACACCTGCTAATGTTGCAATCGCAGTTCCCAGTCCTTTTGTTTTTTATGCTGCCTGGATAGCTGGTGGGTTGGTTGCCTTGTGCGGTGCTTTGACATACGCGGAAATTGGCTCACGATTTCCTGTCACCGGTGCTTATTATAAAATTTTCTCTTACTGCTATCATCCTTCACTTGCTTTTGCTATTAATTGTATAATACTTGTTTCTAATGCAGCTTCGTTAGCTGCCGTCGCTTTGATTGGTGCAGAATATATTACAAAGGTTATTGCACCAAATACCGTTAATGTTCAGGGTATACAAATAGCTGTTGCTATCTTTTCTATCGTAATTTTTTATGGGGTCAATTTGTTGGGTTTGAAGATGAGTGCAAAAACACAAAATGTTCTTACTATTATAAAGATTGCAATGATATTGCTGTTGATCACCCCGTTGTTTTTTGCAACTTCGGGTACGGCTCATGTTCCGGAAATGTTAGTAAACGCAAGCCCGACTTATACTGAATATATTAAAGCATTTGGAATAGGATTGGTAGCGGTATCGTTTACTTACGGCGGTTACCAGCAAACCATCAATTTTGGTGCAGATGTTCAGGAGCCACGAAGAAACATTCCAAGAGGAATATTCATAGGCATCTTTGTTATCATCTCTCTTTACCTCACCATTAATTACGCTTACATGAACGTAATAGGTTTTGAGAATCTAAAAGGTGCGAAAAACATCGCAGCAATTATGGCAACCCATGTATTCGGTGAAGCTGCGGGGCAAATATTATCTGTGTTATTGTTCTTATCAGTTCTCGCATACGTGAACGTTTTACTCATGAGTAACCCCAGGGTAATGTATGCAATGAGCGAGGACAAGGTTTTACCAAAGATGTTTAGTGCAAAGAATAAAAAAACAGACGTGCTTGTTATTTCTCTTTCGGTGTTTGCAGCTATCTGTGTACTGATCGTTTTTTGGGCAAAAGAGTTTGATGAGATATTGAGTTTCACGATTTTTCTTGATTGTATCGGGATGGCTTTTTCTGCAGCCACAATTTTTATTCTGCGAAAAAGAACAGCTGATTTAGATCAAACAAAAATTTATACAATGAAGCTGTATCCATTACTACCGCTTATTTTTATTGCAGCTTATACTTTTGTTGCAATAAGCATAGCGATAGACAAACCAAATACAGCACTAACTGCAACAGGCGTACTTGCAGCGTTTATGGTTCTTTATTTTGTTGCAAGAAAAATATCATCTTCTAACGAGACAGCAGCTTAGATTTATGGACACCTCTTTTATAATAAATGAGTTCGCTGAAGACAGAGAACAATACTTCAATGCTATTGCTCCACCAATAATGCAAACAAGCAATTTTGCTTTTAAGTCAGTTGATGAAATGCGCGGTGCATTTGCTGACGAGTATTCAACTTACTTATACAGTCGTGGCTTAAACCCCACTGTAGATATTTTAAGAAAGAAGCTTGCCGCATTGGATGGGGCAGAGGATTGCCTCGTCTTCAATAGTGGTGCTGCAGCCATTTTTGCTGCTGTACTTGCAAATGTGAAATCCGGTGATAATATCATCTCTGTAAACAAACCTTACACGTGGGCGCAACGAACATTTGATGTTGTTCTTCCCAAGTTTGGGATAACAACAACTTATGTTGATGGAAGGGACGTTACAAATTTCGAAAGAGCCGTTCTAGCAAATACTTCGGCCATTTACCTTGAAAGCCCGAATAGCTGGGATTTTGCTTTGCAGGATCTAAACGCTGTTGCACAGTTAGCAAAACAAAACAACATCGTTACAATTTGTGATAATAGTTACTGCACGCCGCTTTACCAAAAGCCAATCGAATATGGAATTGACCTGGTTTTACAATCTGCAACAAAATATATAGGCGGGCATAGTGATACTGTCGCCGGTGTTTTAAGTGGGAGTAAAAAGATGATTGAAAGGATATTCAACAGTGAGTACATGAATATTGGCAGCGGTATACAACCGTTCAATGCATGGTTATTATTAAGAGGATTGCGAACACTGCCTGCAAGACTTGACAGGATAACCGTAACAACGCTAAAAGTTCTCGATCACTTAAAACAACATCCACAAGTGGAGAAAGTTATTTTTCCGTTTGATGAATCGTTTGATCAATATGAGCTTGCGAAACAACAGATGAAAAATGTTTGTGGGCTTATGACCTTTATTATTAAAGCTAATACAGTAGAAGAGGTTGAACGTTTTTGCAATAGATTAAAACATATCTTAATGGCTGTAAGCTGGGGAGGATACGAATCGTTGATCATTCCCAAGTGTGCAGGTTTTACTCCTGGAGAATTCAATGCTGGTAATGCTGAACATCGGATGATACGTTTATATGTAGGACTTGAAGATCCTGAATATATTATTAGTGATCTTGACCAGGCTTTTGCAACCATTAAAACAGCTTAATGTC
Source organism: Segetibacter sp. (assembly GCA_036387965.1). Lineage (GTDB taxonomy): Bacteria > Bacteroidota > Bacteroidia > Chitinophagales > Chitinophagaceae > Segetibacter. Next base: position 5,896 of record DASVST010000316.1, read on the forward strand.
AATAGCAAGAAAGCGGTGGATTTACTTTATTCTTATACTCATAAACATTCCTTTAGGGCTTGGAAGCAGGCATTTTGCATCCAAGCTTCCTTATTTACTGGCAACGTATGGGGGTGATGTGCTTTCAGCTTCTTGCATATTTTTCGGTATTCGATTTCTGCTCATTAAAAGTAGTTTAGCCAAGATTACTTTGATAAGTTATCTTGTTTGTATATGTATTGAAACCTTACAATTATACCAGGCAGAATGGATACAAAAGGTAAGACATACACCACCATTTGGAATTTTATTAGGCTATGGCTTTTTGTGGAGCGATTGGGTTTGTTACGCTGTAGGTGTAATAATTGGTTTGCTCATAGCCATGCTGGTTGAAAGGAGAATGTCCTCAATATATTAAGTGGAATCATTATTTTAGTTACAGCACATTTCCTTTATTTTTGATTCTATGATGCGTTGTTTTTTTACCCTATTATCTGCCCTGATAACAATTGCAGCATCTGCCCAGGAAAAATGGGGTCTGCAACGATGCGTTGACTATGCAATGCAAAACAACATTTCCGTTAAACAGGCTGATGTTCAGGCAAGGCTCTCGAAGCTTACTGCTGATCAATCCAGTCTTACAAGATATCCTTCAGTCAATGGATCTTTATCCGGAAGCTATCAACGCGGTTTGAATGAAAATCCAACTACGGGAACATTAGAAAGTGCTGATTTCTTTTCCGGAAGCATGGGAGTGCAAGGGACGTACGATCTTTTTAACTGGGGTGCCAGGAAAAATAATATTGCAGCAAATCAACTTTTCTCAAGAGCTGATGAATTAAACATTGACAGGGCAAAAAACGACATAGCACTGGTTGTTGCAAACGCCTTTTTACAGGTAATGTTGAGGAGAGAGCAGGTTAAGGTGAGTCAGATACAGGTAAGCCAATCTATGGAGCAATTGCGTACCACCCGTAAACTGGTTAATGCAGGTTCTCAACCCGAACTAAACGCAATCAATATTGAAGCGCAACTAGCAAGAGATTCATCAGCATTATTGCAGGCGCAAGCTTTGGTTGAACAATCAATTATAAACCTGAAGGCTTACTTAAACCTTGATATGGCTGCACCTTTTGATATTGATGCGCCACCCGTTGATAAAATACCCGTAGATAATATTTCAGACCTTCAGCCCGAAGCTGTTTACAACCTTGCGTTAACCAACCAACCTCAACAAAAGATATTAGGCTTACGAATTGAAGCATCACAAAAACAAGTGGCTGCTGCAAGAGCATCCATGTATCCGAGGGTTACAGCTTTTGGCGGGTTGAATACCCGCTTTGTAAATGCCAAAAGACCGGTGATTGGAGTCTTTCCGGATAAACCAACTGGTTCTTATGTAACTGTGAACGGAACCCAGGTTCCTGTATTTGCACCACAGTTCGGTATCACAGGTTATCAGGGAATACCCTTCACAAGTCAGTTAAATAGGAACTTCGGGCAAAGCCTTGGTGTAAGTGTAAACTTCAATATTTTCAATGCAGGATCTGCAAAGGCAAATTGGAATCGATCTAAACTGAACGTAACCCAGTATCAATTACAAGACGAGCAGGAGAGACTAAACTTAAGATCGAATATTTACAATGCGTATCAGGATGCATATTCTTCGTTGCAGAAATATAATGCTTCCGTGAGGAGTGTACAAGCTTCACAAAGAGCATTAGATATTTCGAAAAAGCGTTTTGATATTGGTCTGCTTGGAACATTGGATTACATCACCACACAGAACAATTTATTCAGAGCGAGAATTGAAGAAGTAAGTAATCATTATGATTTTGTTTTTAAAATGAAAGTGCTTGAATTTTATAAAGGACTTGGGTTGAGGCTGTAGAGGTAGTTAGGAGGTGGGAGTCAGGCGGTAGGATGTGCAATAAAGTGATGATTGATTATGTTAAGATGTAACGATGAAGACTACAGTTGAATACCAATATACCCTTGAAGTGTGCGACGCAACGATGATGACCAATGATTGTATGTTAGTAACAAAAAGATTTTTCAAACAAGATATATGAGTAAGAAAATTTGGTGGCTTATTGGTGGTTTATTACTGGTGATTATTGTGTTGGTTGTATTTGCAAAATCAGGTAAGGACGAGGGAATAAAAGTATCTACCGAGAAAGTAACGCAGCGAACAATTATTGAAACAGTAAATGCAAGCGGAAAAATTTATCCTGAAGTAGAAGTAAAAGTGAGCCCTGATATTAGTGGTGAAATTGTAGAGTTAAATGTAGAGGAAGGCGACAGCGTTCGTAAAGGACAAGTGCTTGCAAGAATCTATGCTGATATTTATTCAACGCAAAGAGACCAGGCTTCAGCGGGAGTTAATCAATCGCAGGCACAGGTTGCAAACTCAACTGCTCAATTGGGTGCATTAAAGGCAACACTTGACCAGGCGCAGGTAACTTATAACAGGCAGAAACAATTGCTTGATGAAAAAATCATTTCACGTGTTGAATTTGAACAGGCTGACCAGGCTTTAAAAACTGCAAGGGCGCAATACAATGCTGCAGTTGCGGGGATAAGAGGTACACAAGCATCGGTGCAAAGTGCAAGAGCCCAACTTGCCCGCGCAAATAAAGATGTAGGGCGTGCTACATTGGTCGCTCCAATGGATGGTGTGGTTAGTTTGTTAGCAGTAAAGAAGGGTGAAAGGGTAGTAGGAACAGCTCAAATGGCGGGTACTGAAATGTTGCGTGTTGCCGACATGAATTTAATTGAGCTTCGTGTTGATGTTGGAGAAAATGATATTCCAAAAGTACATTTGGGCGATAGTGCAGTAGTGGAGATAGATGCTTACAGCAAAAGGAAATTCAAAGGATTGGTCACTAAAATAGCAAGCAGTAATACAGGTGCATCGCAGGCTGGTCAGTTATCTTCCGGTACTGATGTAACTAATTATAAAGTTCACATAAGGTTGTTGCCTGAAACTTATAAAGACCTCTTTGATCCTTCCAAACCAAAAAGTTTTCCTTTCAGACCAGGTATGAATGCAAGCGCCGATATTCAAACAAAAACGCATGCAAATGTCTTAGCAGTACCAATAAATGCTGTTACAACAAGGGAGAAAAATGGTGATAATGCAAAAGCAAAAGAAAAGAAAACTGACGACAATGAAGAGGGCTCAACACCAATCGGCGATGAAGAAATAGAGGAAGTTGTTTTTGTTCTTCAAAAGGATAATACCGTTAAAAAAGTAAAAGTTAGAACAGACATACAAGATATAAATAACATAGAAATTTTAGCTGGACTTAAGGCTGGAGATGAAGTAATAACGGGGCCTTACAACATAGTCAGTAAAACACTTAAAGAGGGAGATAAGGTGAAAATTATTCCTAAGGAAAAACTTTTTACTGATACAAAGAAATAATCTCGTGGGTCAATTTCAGTAAACCTGTATTCCTCTGAGTCAGGGTTTTCACTATAAATGCTTCTCATGCAATTTGGAATATTAGGAAGTGGAAGTTGGGCTACGGCTCTTGCAAAAATTCTTACTGATAATAATAATTCAATCCATTGGTGGATAAGGAACCAGGCTACAATTGCTCATATACAAAAGCGGCATCATAATCCCCATTATTTGCATTCTGCTTACTTCAATACAGAGCTTCTTTAT
>DASVST010000317.1:0-1723 GCA_036387965.1 Segetibacter sp.
TTACAAGCCACTCATTGGCATGCCTAAAGCATGGACAAGTGGAACAAATGGTATGAAGAATGCCGAAGTAATCATGCTCTCTGTTAAGGATTCAGCAGGGCTTGACGCCTACAGAGGTAAGCTTGCAGGTAAAATAATAATTGTTGAAGCTCCTTTTCAATACAAGCATTCGTTCAAAGCTGATGCGGTACGCCATACCGATGATCAATTGCAAAAAATGGCTGATGCACAGCTAACCGTAAGAGCGGATGCAGCACCTGCTGACACTGCAGCAGCACGCAGAAGGAGAGAGCAAATGGCAGCTCAGCGAAGTGCACAAAGACTACCCGCGATCATCAAAGATCTTGCTAAAAGTGAAGGTGCAGTTGCAATGATTACATCTAGTCCGAGAAACCACGACGGAACTGTATTTGTGCAGGGCGGCGGAGGTTTCAGAGCTGCTGATCCTGAAAATTTTCTTGATATAGCTGTTGGTATTGAAGACTACCTGCCGTTGGTTCGCCTATTAAGATCAGGGACGCCTGTAAAACTTGAAGTGGATGTTAAAACAAACTTTACTACAAACGACATTAAAGGTTACAATGTAATAGCAGAAATAAAAGGATCAGACCCTAAACTAAAGGATGAAGTAGTTATGTTAGGCGGTCACTTAGACTCGTGGCATGGCTCTGTTGGTGCAACAGATAATGCGGCAGGTTGTGCTATTATGATGGAAGCTGTAAGACTTATTCAAACATCAGGTCTTAAGCCAAAGCGCACTATCCGCATAGCTTTATGGAGTGGTGAGGAGCAAGGTTTATTTGGGTCAAGAGGTTATGTAAAGAAAACATTTGGTGATCCTGCTACAATGCAGTTGTTGCCTGCACACGAAAAGCTTTCTGCTTATTTCAACCTTGATAATGGTACCGGTAAAATTCGCGGCGTTTATACCCAAGGAAATGAAGGCGTGAGGAACATCTTTAGTTCATGGTTGCAACCCTTCAACGATTCAGGTTCTAAGACTGTTACTATCAATAACACAGGCGGAACTGATCACCTTGCATTTGATGCTATTGGTTTGCCCGGCTTTCAATTTATACAAGATGAAATCGAATATGATACCCGTACGCACCATAGCAACATGGATTCTTACGATCATTTAATAGAAGCTGATTTGAAACACTCGGCTGCTGTTGTTGCTGCATTCGTTTATAATGCTGCAATGCGAAATGAGAAGCTTCCAAGAAAAGAATTGCCGAAAGCCCCGACTCAGAATCAAAGACCGGGAATGTAAAATGGAAGCACGAAATTAGAAATACGAAATTAGAAATACCAAGTCAAAAGGCGAAATACAAAGCAAGAATATATAATAGGAATAGTAAGGATAATAGTAAGAAGGGCTCTGCAAAGAGCTCTTTTTTATGGCACAAAGTTTTTATGTATTGAACAAAGTTTGAAAAAAAAATTCTATGAAAAATTATATATTATACATGCTACTGTTAATAATAACTCAGCAGTTGCATGCTCAGAAAAACAAGCCAATGGGTTATGCAGCCATTGGTGTTCAGGGGGGTGTTTATAAAGATGGATCGTCGTATGGAGCAGGTGTGCAGGTAGGTTCTCTAATCGACAGTATTGTAGGAATAGGGTTTGGTGCCGAAGTTTTAAAGCTGAAAATTGTCAGGGGTTTGTATCTTCCTTTCTATGGTGACTTAAGAATATTTTTTCCATCTAAGAATGAAAC
>DASVST010000318.1:0-8463 GCA_036387965.1 Segetibacter sp.
CCAACAATGAAACGTGCATGTTTCATCATTACAAGAAACGCCTCGAAACGAACAGAAGGATAAATCCGGAATTTTTTATTTTTCTCTAATCTTTTAAGTTTGTTTAATATGAAATCAGATCCTTTATCGTTGTTTGGATAAATAACAATATAGTTATCAGGCGAGTCTTCTAAAGCTGAAATATAGTTCGCTGCATATTCATCCATGTTATCAAATTCAGTTGTGACAGGGTGAAACATGGAGATGCCAAAATCTTCAAAAGGTATTTCATAATTCAGCTTTACCTCTTCCCAATCCGGCAACTTGTTACTTAACATTGCATCCATATCAGGGGATCCAATTACATGAATACACTCGTCTCGTTCTCCCATTTGTTTGAGCCTGATTCGAGCTTCTTCATTAGCAACAAAATGAATATGACTAAGCTTAGAAACTGCATGACGAATAAGTTCATCTACTGTTCCTGACAACTCACCACCTTCTATATGTGCAACTAAAATATTGTTCAATGCACCCACGGTAGCTCCTGCCAAAGCTTCGATTCTGTCTCCATGTACTATAATCAAATCAGGATGAATAGTGCGAATGTAATTGGCAAAACCATCTATTGTTCGTGATAAGGTTATATCCATGAAGCCTTCACTATCATGGTTTATAAATTTGAAAATATTATCAAACCCACACTTCTCAATTTCATGTACAGTATAACCATACTTTACATCAAGGTGCATTCCCGTAGCAAAAATGTGCACTTCAAATAATTTGCTTTTCCTAACAACTTCAATCAATGATTTTAGCTTGCCAAAGTCAGCTCGTGTACCAGAAAGAAATACTATTTTCCTCTTCATCAGCAGTATGTGTTTTTTACATGAAACATGAATGAATTGTTAGTCTTCATTCTTTACAATATAATAGGGGTAAGCAGAAAAAGGAAAGTTCTCAATGTTGACATTCCTGTTTTTGAAGTAGTCGTTTACAGCTTTTGTTTCACCTGGAAATTTATTATAGTCATCCAAAAGCACTACCCCACCTTTCTCAACCAAAGGAAATAAATGCTCTAAGATTGTTACCGCAGGTTCATAGATATCGACATCAAGATTTAGAAGAGCTATTTTAAGGTCTTTATTGTTATGAGCAAACTCCGGAACTGTTGAGCGAATATCACCTGCAATTAATGTTACATTATCAGCAATGTCTTTTTTCTTCAATAAGGCATACAGCTCTTTCTCCGATATAGAGGAAGAACCTGCTGAATTGATAAATGTTGATCTTAATTCTTTATCTCCTTCGTAATTTGTTTCAGGGAACTCGCCATATGTATCGAAGCCGTAAATGGCTCGTGGTGAATTATTACTTAACAACTTTGTAAATGTTGCAAATCTGATTAAACTCATTCCCTTAAATACACCACACTCGACTATTGCGCCTTGTAAATCCTGTACCTTTTTGTACAGCTCATAATGGGCAATGAACTTTCCTATTCTTGAATTATCACATGTAGCATAAAAATTATTTTCATGTACAAATACGTCTTCTATTTCCTGGTTAAACTTCATCAATTTTTTACGATGTCATCCCAAGCTACCTGGATGTCAGCATCTATATTTCTTGAGGAAATTTTACCTAAGACATCGTTATATTCTTCTGCTAGAATACCCCCCTTACCGGGGCGCTTAACCCAGATATTTTCTTTGGTAAAAGCTTCTCCTTTATTAATGGCTTTAATAGTGCAAATTGTTGCAAAAGCAAAATCAATTGTTACCTGCTCCTCTGCTGCAGGACCTTTTTGCCCACCTCTTTGTTGTGCAATTATTTTCGAACCCTCAATCAATTCACTGCAGGCTTTTTCGTCCATTGAGCAAACGATGTCGGGACCAGGTCTGTTCATATTATCTGTGAAATGTCTTTCCAAGATAGAGGCTCCCAACGCAACAGCACCTAGACAAGCATGATTGGTAAGTGTGTGATCACTTAATCCAATTACAGCACGTGGAAAGGCATTTTGTATTTCTGCCAGTGCACCGAGCCGAACAAGATGATTAGGCGTGGGATATAAATTAGTTGTGTGTAATAACGCGTAAGAGATATTATGTTTCTCAAATATGGCAACAGCTTTTTTAATGCTCTCAATTGTATTCATTCCTGTGCTTAAAATGATAGGTTTGCCGAAGGAAGATATGTGTTCTAATAATGGATAATTATTGCATTCTCCGGATCCTATTTTATAAGCAGGAACATCCCACTTATGTAACCTGTCTGCTGCTGCACGGCTAAAGGGTGTACTGATGAATATCATTCCTTTGCCTTCAACATATTGCTTTAATGCAAGTTCATCCTCTTCGTTTAGGGAACAGCGTCGCATTATTTCATAAATACTTACATCTGCATTACCCGGAATTGTATTTTTTGCAGCGCTGCTCATTTCATCTTCAACAATGTGTGTTTGATGTTTTACAACTTCTACACCTGCGCGTTTAGCAGCGTCCACCATTTCTTTTGCTACTGCTAAAGAACCTTCATGGTTAATACCGATTTCAGCAATCACTAAGGGATCAAAATCATACCCTATCTTTCTTCCTGATATTTCAAAATAAGGATTGTGCATAGTTTTATTTCCATTCAATATTTTGCTTAATTACCTTGGCAGGAATGCCGGCAACTACTGTTCTTTCAGGAACATCTTTAGTAACAACAGAACCACTTGCAACTACAGCACCTTTACCAATAGTTACACCTTTTTTAATTATACAGTTATTTCCAATCCAAACATTATCGCAAATAACAATAGAAGCAACAGAAGCTTTGGTCTCACCATTAATACTGAAATCATGACCATCATTGTCCATGATCTGGCAGTTCCATGAAATGGCACATTGATTACCAATCTTTAATGAATCGTTAATGGCTAACAAAGCATGCGGCATTATATAAGTATTGTCACCAATGCTAACTTCACCGTTCACATGTATTTTACAGCCGGAAGAAATCTTTACATTTTTTCCTACAAGTAACCGGCCGGTCTTCGAAATTTTAAGTAGCCCTCTGTCTGAAGTGATAGAACCAAGCTTGTTACAAATAACTCCAAAATAAAATGGACCGTCAGTTTTAAAAATTCCTTTGTTGATGAACTTTACTTTAGAAGTGATAAACATGTTTGCGGGCCGGAATAAGTATGAATATATAAGTTGTGTAAAATCATACATCGGAAAAGCTGATTGCCTGGCCTTTCTAAAATGTCTTCTTACAATAACTAATTTATTCCTATTTACCATGCCGTCCACCCTCCATCAATAATTAAGTTATGACCAATCACATGGCTGCTTGCATCGCTTGCTAAGTAAACTATGCCTCCTCTTAATTCTGTCTTATCACTCATTCTTCCGATAGGGTTGAGCTGTTCAAACCTCTCAAGAAACAATCCTTTATGTTCATTGAATATACCACCAGGTGTGAGGGCATTTACTTTTACTCCCTTCTCTGCCCATAAAGTAGCAAGATATTTTGTAAGCGAAACAACGCCATGCTTGCTAACGCTATAAGCAACCGGCTGCGAGATTCCGGTGCCCGGATAAATTTTATGATTAGGGCTTACCACACCATACAAAGATGCGATGTTGATGATCGATCCTTTTCCATTTTCGACCATATGTTTGCCAACTACCTGGCAGCCTAAAAAAGTACCGGTAAGATTTACATTCATTATTGAATTCCAATCTTCCAAGGGAAAGTTTTCGAAAGATGCATCGAAGTTTGCTGATTTGCTTTGGTTAGTAAAACCCGCATTATTAATTAGGATGTCAACTTTACCAAATTCGGTTACTACTTCTTCCAACAGTCTTTCCCAACTATCTTTAGAGGTTACATCGCAATGTTTGGGTGTTGATTCAACACCATCTTCCTTTAGCTTCCTTACGGCTTCCGTACACTTATCTAAAGTTACATCAGCCAAAATAACTTTTGCTCCATGAGCTGTAAGTGCAATGGCATGTTCAGTTGCTAATAAGCCGGCACCACCTGTTACTATTGCTACCCTTCCTGTTAAGTCAAACAAGTTTAATTGGCTCATTATTATAGTTCATTAAAAATTCAACGATCTTAAAATCTATTTCAGTATCTATATCAATTGCTCTGTCACGTGGCATTTTATAAATCATACACCTGGCTTTACTCCAATGCTCATAATTGTATAAAGCAGATTTTTTAATAACAAAAGCTGCGGGAGTCAAACTATAAACTTCAGGTGCATCCTGCCTACGAACGATGGGCTTCTCTGTTTTTTTAACGATCTCTGCAAAGCCATCTTCCTTTACTTCCATCATATTAAAGTATGGATTTCTTTCAGGCTCATAGCCGGTAATAACTACATCTACAGTCGGGTTATTCAGAGCTTTTTTTATTGCTCCATCAATATCTTCCGCAGTTTTTAGTGGAACTGTTACATCTAGATCGACAAGGTAATCAACAGTACTTCCGGTTGTCTTTTCATATTCTTCAACAGCATGGAGAAATACCGGCCACTTTGATGCTGTATCACTTGCCAAACTAGTAGGACGTATAAATGGGACCTTAGCACCAAATTGTTTTGCTACTTCAGCAATTTGTTCGTTATCAGTAGAGATAATCAGATCGTTTATTAAAGTACTGTTTGTTGAAGTTTCAATTGTATAAGCGATCAGCGGTTTACCCTTTAATAATTTAATATTTTTCCCCGGAACACCTTTTGAACCGCCACGGCAACAGATGGTTGCTAAGATCATTATGCGGGTAAATGGTTGAGTGAAGTGATAGACACAAACTGTTGCTGTTCTGCAGACTTTTTTGCTGCTACAACCATTTTCAAACTTTCCAATCCATCAGATAACGACGTGAGTCTGTCATCTTGTTTATTCTGTAAAAAAGCTTTCATAATGGCAACAAAACGTTCGTTTCTTTCGAACTCTTTATAAGTAAAGTAACTTTCTTTTTTAGCCGAATCAATCCAGTTAACGGTGCTTTCGGCAAGGTTCCAGTTTATTGTTCCTGCAGAGCCAGTGATGACACAATTGCGGATAAGTTTCTGCTGTAAGTAATCCAGGTGAATTGTACCCAAACATCCTGATTTAAATTGGATTAAAACTTCAGCAACATCTTCTGTTTCTATTTCTAGCGATCCTGAATTTTTATATAGTGCAGCTATCGTTTGTGCCTTTCCAAAAAGATGATACAAGTAATCAAACTCATGAACCAGGTCTAACATTACACCTCCACCAGTCTCTATTCTTGCACTCATACCTTTCCGATAATCTTCATAAGGTCGCCAATCAGGCAGGTATTGACCAACCTGGGCGTTTACTGATAGAGGCTTGCCTATAGTATTACTCTTTAGTAGTTGTTTTACCTTTTCAAATCCGGGATCAAAATGAAGATCATATCCGACAACTATATTTTTATTTGTGAGAGATGAAAAATCTAAATTACTTTCTACTTCTCCGATTGAATGGCTTACGGGTTTTTCAATGTATATGTTTTGAATACCTGCGGCTAAAACCGGAATCAAGCTGTCAATGTGTTTTGATGTAGGTGTGCAGATAATAGCCACATTAAACTTTGAGGTATTAAGTGCCGCATCTAACGAAGAATAAACAGGTAAGCCCTTAAATTCTTCCGGGAGTGAACCAGATCTGCTAACAACAGAAACATGATTATAGCCAAGGAATAAAATGTTTCTCAGGTGACGTTTGCCTATAGAGCCGAGTCCTATTAATAAAATTTTCAAGAGGTATACTAATGTAGAGGCGTAAGATATTCCACTGGGAATTCTACTGTCATTACCTGACCTAAACTTTCAAGTTTTACAAACACTTTTCTTTTTCCTCCACGTATTACTGTGCCCGCATTATCCATAAAAATTCCGTGGTTAACCTTAACTCTCGTGTTTTCATCTAAGGAATCTAAGGATTGTATAGAAATGGATGCATCCTTGTCAGATAGATACTTTCTGATCAGCTCGATCTCTTCGTTTCTGATAATGGCGGGCTTACCAACGTGGTGTACAAAGTTTAAGACTCCATCTGTCATTAAAACCTTCAATCGCTCACTTTCATTTATATGAACAAAAACATAAGACTTAAAAAGAGGTTCTTCAACAATCTTTTTTCTGTCACTCCATTGCTTTTGTACTTTTTGCAATGGGCACCAGCTTTCTACGCTTTTACGAAGAAGAACACTGTCAACTTTCTTTTCCCACCTAGGCTTTGTATATAATGCAAACCATTTCTTTTCCACAGTAGAATATTTTTTGCAAATGTAAAGCTTCGCCACCTAACTCCCACAGCCGGGCCTGGAGTTAGTTACACTGATCTTTTTAGGAATACGTATTAACCCTTTAATCCTAAACCTCCGAATAGCTGACTAAGAAATCCTTTCTTTTTCTCATTTACATAATAACCATAACCGTAGCCGTAGCCATAACCATAGCCATACCCGTAAGCGAAAGATGAATCTTTTTTGATGCCATTCACTATTATAGCAAGGTTCCTGAATTTTTTATCCTTGTTCAATTTTTCGATATAAGGAACAACAGCTTTATAAGAATATTTATGACGAACTATAAACATTGATAAATCTACATACCTCTCTAACAGCAATGCATCTGCAACTAGACCAACCGGCGCAGTATCGATAATGATAATATCAAAGTTTTGACGCAGGTATTCAAACAGTATTTCCGTTTTTTTGCTCATTATAAGCTCAGCCGGGTTTGGTGGTATAGGTCCTGAGCTTATCATACTAATGTGCTCATAGCCAGGCACTTTCTGTATAATATCCTCGACAGGAATATCTTTTATGATGTAGTTAGTGATTCCATACTCACTTTGAACATTTAAATATTTACTCAGCTTAGGCTTGCGCAAGTCAAACTCAAGAATAACAGTTTTCGCCCCGGTAATTCCCAGGCTACTGGCAAGGTTCAACGAAACAAAACTCTTTCCTTCTCCACTCATAAAAGAAGAAACCATAAGTGTTTTTACAGGCTTATCTGCACCCATATATTGAATATTGGTACGAATAAGTCTGAACTGTTCAGAAATCGCACTACGGCTTTTATTATCAATAACAATGTTTTTCGTCTTCTTTTCGTAAGATAGCTCACCTAAAATAGGTACGGAAGTTCCTTCTTCAATTTCCTTCTTGTCACTTAACCGTGTATTGAAGAACTCTTTTAGCAACATAAAAAGTGCAGGAAGAGCAATACCTATAAGAAGGGCAAATAAATGTACCTGTGCAGCAACAGGTTTTATAGGGCCGGTGTTAAATGCACTATCTACAAGTCGTGTATTGTTAATATTGGCAGCTAAGGATAACTCGGTTTCTTCTCTTTTTTGCAAAAGATAGAGGTATAACGTCTCCTTTAAATTCATCTGCCTCTTAATGTTTATGAGTTGTCTTTCTTTTCCTGGAAGAGTCGCAATCTTGCCTTCGAGTGTTCCATAATTAGATGATATCTGGCTGAGGTTTGTTTGAAATCCTTTTTTTAGAAGTTGCAGGTTCCTAAGTAAATTTTCTCTTACATTTTTAATTTGAGCAGTATGCTCTAACACTATAGGATCAGCTTCGGTACTAGTGAATGCTAATGCTTGTTTTTTGCTGACTAAATCGTTGTTGGAATTTATCAAGGATAATAAAGTAGGTTCATCAAGTCCTAAGCTTGAGGGAATCACTTCTGATGTTCCCTTAAAATCACCAACGTAGCTTTCAAGAGTTTCAAGAATTTTTAGTTTTGCCTGCTGTTCCGTTTTTTGGTTATCAACTAACACCGCCTGGCCAAAAAATGCATTTGCCTCTTCTGAGGGAGATGTTATCTTGTTACTTCTTCTAAACCGTTCTGCTGAAAGTTCTATATAGTTAAGCTCACGTGCAACAGTGTCAATCCTTTCATTAAGAAACTTAATAGTTCTGCGGGCAGCTAAGTTTTTATCATCAAGTCCCGCATCGTTATACACCTCAATAAGTTTGTTTAATATCATCACAGCCCTATCCGGAATCTGATCGTTCATTGATATCTCGAGAATACCACCCATATCATGAGTTTGACGTACGTCTATTTGACCCAGGTAATCTTTGGCTCTGCCAAGCTTATCGTCGAAACGGATTCTATAACCAGTTGCTTCGGGCTTTACATCATACCTTCTGTTTATGGTGTATTTGCCCATACCAACTTCAAACACTTCACCATACCTGATAATTCTTTCGTCCTTGGTTGCGGAGGTGCCAAGCGTAAAATTTGAAGGATTTAATTTCATTTTAAACTCTTCAGACTTTCCTTCGTTATATTCCTCAACTACATGTAAAGAAATAGGCATATTCTCACCAAAAATTGGTGAGGCTGTTACCCGTCCTTCTTTGTATAAAACAACATTGAGATTAAGAGAGTCTACCACCCTCTTCATTAATGAGTAAGATTTTATAATGTCAATATCGATC